>NZ_VBVZ01000082.1 GCF_005863185.1 Pseudomonas edaphica | reverse complement strand
AGGTAATCCAGGCCACCACCGCCCACCTCTTCGGGCATGTTGAAAGCATAGAAGCCGGCAGCGACAGCCTTGTCGCGAATCTGCGCGGCCAGCTCGGGCGAAACCGCGTCGGCGCGGTCCACCGCGTCCTCATGGGGCAGCAATTCCCTGGCAACAAAGCTGCGTACCGCGTCCACCAACATGTCTTGTTCTTGGCTGAGTTGGAAATTCATGGCGCTACCTGTGTGTGCTTCCTGTGTGGGCTTAGCGACCGGAGAAAACCGGCAGGCGTTTTTCCATCGAGGCACGCAGCGCCTCGGCGCCGTCGTCGCTGCGCCCGCACAACAGTCCGGCGGCCAGTTCGGCCTCAAGCTGTTCAGGCAGGCTGCGCCCGGCGCCTTCGCGGATCAGGGTTTTAGTCTGGGCGAAAGCGAAGGTCGGCCCGTTGGCCAGGCGCGTGGCCAGCTCGCTTGCGTGGGCATGCAGCTGCTCATCGGCGACCACTTCGCCCACCAGCCCGGCGGCCAGTGCACGCTCGGCGCTCCACAGCTCATCGAGGAACAGCAGGCGCTTGGCCTGCTCGCTGCCGATCAAGCGCGGCAAGTGCCAACTGGCGCCAGCGTCCGGCGAATACGCCATGCTGGTGTAGCCGGCCTTGAACCGCGCCGACTGGGCGGCGATGCGCAGGTCGCAGCACAGGGTCAGGTCCATGCCCGCGCCGACGGCGGTGCCGTTGATCGCAGCAATCGTAGGTTTGTCGAGGGTATGCAGACGGGTCATCAGGGCGTGAGCGGTTTCGGTCCAGCCGTAGGTTTCCAAGGAGCCACGGGACTCGGCGTCGGCCCACTCAGCCAGGTCGGCACCGGCGCAGAAACTACGGCCGCTGCCGGTGAGCACCACCACCCGCACGCTGGGGTCGGTGTTGAACGCGTCGAGCACCGCATGCAGGTAGTTGAGGGTCGGGATGTCGAGTGCATTGCGCTGCGGGCCACGGTTGAGCGTGATCCAGGCAACGCCAGCTTGCACCTGAGTGAGCACGGGCGAATCGGTAGTCATGGCTTCCTCGAATTATTTTAATTGGCGTGAGGGGTGCGACATGGCGAGATACTAAACGAGTGTTCAGCAAGGAGGCAATCGGCAAACTGCAAATATTTTCAGGGCGAAAAAAAACGCCCGAATAGAGCGTTCAGGCGCTGAAGGGAAGGTTCAGGCTTTGAGCTGGTAGCGCGCGCGACCGCCGCCTTGCAGGCCGTCCACCCAGGCTTCGCAGATCTGGATGCCCTGCTGCGGCGTGAACGTGCCGGGGTTGAGCCCCGACTCCAGCCACAAGCCATCGAGCAACGCGCTCAAGCCGATGGCGGCCAAATCAGCGTCGAATTGCTCCCAGCCTTCCTCCCTGGCCATGTCCGCCAACGCCGAACGCATGATGGTGCGGTACTCGCCATAGGAATGCTCGTGGGCCTGGTTGATCGCCGGCGCGGTCTTGACCGCGCCCCAGAACACCAGCCAGGCGTCCAGCAGCTGTGGGTCGAGCAGTTCAGCTGAAAAGGAGCCACGGAACAGCGCCGATAAACGCTCACGCGGCTGCGGCGGCGCCTTGGCCATGGTCTCGCGCAACAGGCTCATGACTTGGGCGGTAATGGTGCGATAGGCCTCGGCCACCAACTCATCCTTGCCCGAATAGTGATGGCTGATCAGCCCTACCGACACCCCGGCCTCAGCGCTGATCTTGCGGATCGAAGCGCCCTGGAAGCCATCGCGCTTGAGGCACGTCAGCGTCGCCTGAACCAGGTTGGCCTTGCGCAATTGCGGCTCCATGCGGGAGAAACGCGATTCCTGAGTCATGGGCGGTGTCCTTCGGTTGAGTCGGCTGCACGACTCTACCTCAGTCGCGGTAACCGGGCGACACCCGATCCAGCATCCGCAGCAACGCCGCCCATGCCAGCTGCATGGCATTCACATCGGTCAGCTCGCCCTCCTCCAGCGCTCGGTTGGGGTTATTGAATTGCTGCTCGGTGTAAGCGCAAACCTCAGCCGGCGGCAGGATCAGCTTGCCGCAGGCCTGCGCGGCGATCTGGATATCGCAGGCCTTGTCCAGGTAATACATGCGCAGAAACGCCTCACCAACCGTCTCGCCCACCGTCAACAAACCATGGTTGCGCAGCATCAGCACCGGCTTGTCGCCAAGGTCCTGCACCAGCCGGCGTTGCTCGTGCATGTCCAGGGCGACGCCTTCATAGTCGTGGTAGGCAACCTTGCCGTAGAACTCCATCGAGATCTGATTGACCGGCAACAAACCGCACTCCAGCGCCGCCACCGCACAGCCGGCGCGGGTGTGGGTATGCAGCACGCACTGGGCGTCTTCGCGAGCGCCATGAATGGCGCTGTGAATGACAAAACCAGCCGGGTTTACGGCATAAGCAGAAGGTTCGACCGCCTGCCCGTCCAGGCCGATCTTGACCAGGTTGGAGGCGGTGATTTCATCGAACATCAGCCCATAAGGATTGATCAGAAAGTGATGTTCCGGCCCGGGAATACGCACCGAAATATGCGTGAAGATCAGGTCGCTCATGCGGTAGTGCGCGACCAATCGATAGCAGGCCGCGAGCTCTTCGCGCAGTTGCTGCTCGGTGGAGTGAGTCATTTTTATTCTCCAGGCACGGGGTTGGTAAAGGCGACGCTAAGCCAGCCGTCAGTAAAAAAACAAGTTGATTTTTTACTGGCGCTCGCCTCTTACTAGAAAAATAACAATAACAGCGCCTGGAGTATCCGCACCATGTCGCACGCTGCCTTCCCGCATCTGTTCGAACCCTTGGTACTGCGTGGCAAACGTCTGAAGAACCGCATCATGTCCAGCGGGCATGACACCTCGATGCCGACGGATAACCGGGTCAATGCGCAATTGATCGCTTATCACCGTGCGCGCGCCGAAGGCGGTGTGGGGCTGATTGTGTTGCAGGTGGCGGGCGTGCATGACAGTGCGCGGTACACCTCCCATGTGCTGATGGCCACCGACGACGAATGCATCGACGGCTATCGTGAGTTAGCCGATATTTGCCACGCTCAGGGCACCGTGGTGCTGTCGCAAATATTCCACCCGGGCCGCGAGATCATGGAGTCGGCAGACGGGTTGCTGGCGGTGGCGTACTCGGCGTCGGGAGTGCCTAATGAGCGGTTTCGGGTGATGCCACGGGCGCTCGACCAGGCGATGATCGATGAGATCGTCAGCGGTTACGCAGCGGCGGCCAGGCGCCTGCATCAGGCGGGAATTGACGGCGTGGAAGTGGTCGCCAGCCACGGCTATCTGCCCGCGCAGTTTCTCAACCCACGGGTTAACCGGCGCACCGATGACTACAACGGCGTGCTTGAACAACGCCTGAGATTCCTGCGGGAAATTATTGCGGCCGTGCGGGCCGCGACCGACGCGCAGTTCATCATCGGCCTGCGCATTTCTGCCGATGAGCGCGACAGCGAAGGCCTTACCGAAAGCGAATCCCTGGAGGCCGTGCAACACCTGCAAACGCAGCTGGATTATGTGCATATCGTCGCCGGCACCTCGGCGTCCACGGGCGGCGCAGTGCATATCGTGCCGCCCATGGCCATCGCCGCCGCGTACCTGACCGATGCGGCCGCGACGTTCAAAGCCAGCCTGTCGATACCCCTGTTTGTCACCGGGCGGATCAACCAGCCGCAGGAGGCCGAGCTGATCCTGGCGCGCGGCCAGGCCGATGTGTGCGGCATGACCCGCGCACTGATCTGCGACCCGCTGATGCCGGCCAAAACCCTCGACGGCCGCGCTGAAGACGTGCGCGCGTGCATCGCCTGCAATCAGGCCTGTATCGGGCACTTTCACAAGGGCTTGCCAATCTCCTGCATCCAGCACCCCGAGACGGGGCGCGAGCTGCACTACGGTAACCTGCAACCGACGTTGAAACGCCGCCGCATCATGGTGGTCGGCGGTGGCCCGGCCGGCATGAAAGCTGCCGCTGTGGCCGCGCAACGCGGCCACGACGTGACCTTGTTTGAAGCCAGCGGGCAATTGGGCGGGCAAGTGCTGTTGGCGCAGTTGCTGCCACGGCGCAGCGAATTCGGCGGCGCCAGTACCAACCTGCAACGAGAGATGACGCTGGCAGGCGTGCGTGTGCTGCGCAATACCCGCGTCGACCGCGCCCTGGTGGAACAACAGCGACCTGATCACGTCATCATCGCCACCGGCGCCGAACCCTATTGGCCGGCATTCGAGCGAGGCGGCGAGCTGCAAGTAGTCGATGCCTGGCAGGTGTTGCGCGATCAGGTCACCTTGGGGCGCTCGGTGGTGGTGGTCGACTGGCGCTGCGACTGGATCGGCCCCGGCATCGCCGAGCGTCTGGTGCGCGCCGGCCATCAAGTGCAACTGGCGGTCAATGGCACGCACTGCGGGGAAAACCTGCCGCTGTATGTGCGCGATCAACTGGCGGGCGAGCTGCACCGCCTGGGCATCCCCATCATCCCTTATGCCCGCCTCTACGGCTGCGACGACAGCACGGTTTACTTGCAACACAGCGCCAGCGGCGAACCGATGCTGCTGGAGAACGTCGACAGCCTGGTGTTGTGCCAGGGCCATCAGCCAGTGGACACTCTGGGCACGGCGCTTGCCGGGCTGGTGCCGTTTGAACGCATCGGCGACTGCCTGGCGCCGCGCACCGCCGAAGAGGCGATCTACGAAGGACTCAAGGTAGCGTGGAAACTCTGAACGACGAACCGCAGCCACTGTTTCTCGGCACCCGCATTCGCGGCCTGCGCAAGGCACGCGGCCTGACGCTGACCGAACTGGCGCAACTGAGTGAACTGACCGCCGGCTATCTCAGCCAGTTGGAGCGCAACCTGGCGTACCCATCGATCCCGGCGCTGTTCAATATCGCCCGCAGCCTGGGCGTGACTATCCAGTGGTTTTTTGCCAGCGAGGCCGCCCCTGCCCCAGCGGATGAAGGCTATGTGGTACGTAAAAACAATCGTCAAAGCATCCGTTATGAAGATGGCATCGTCGACCAACTGCTGACGCCATTGCCCAACCACCAACTGGAGATCCTGCACTCATGCTTCCCACCCGGCACCTACAGCCATCAAAGCTACAGCCATGAAGGCGAAGAAGCGGGCTATGTGTTGAGCGGCACCTTTGAGCTGTGGGTCGGTGAGCGGCATTTTCTGCTGGCTGAAGGCGACAGTTTCAGCTTTGCCAGCAGCGAGCCGCACCGGTATGGCAACCCGGGCAAGGTGGATACAGTGGTGATCTGGGTGATTACACCCCCGACATTTTAGGCCGCTGTAGCAAATGCAGACGTTTCCTACGGGAACTGGCGACAGTGGCGCGGCTTGCCATCAGTGGTGAGGCACCCAGTCGCTTGCTATAAAAATGGCTACTTCTTTTCGAGGTTGTCGCCATGTCTTTATTGCATTTGTTGTTTGGGAAACCGACTCAGGACGATTGGGATCGAGTAAGGGATGTCAAATCCCGTAAAACCTGGAAGGTCGTACGTGGAGGCATCGGCCTGGACATCGATGAGGTTATCGCGTCAGAGGGTTACAAGGACGCTCTGCGCCAAGTGCAAAAAATGGAGTCAGACGACTCATGGGCCTGCTGATCATTGTGCCGTTACTGGTCAGTGGCTATCTGGTCTGCCTCAGGCACCCGTTTTTCTACTTGCGATTGCACCGATTCCAGGGACAGTTGCTTTACCTGCAGGTAGCAAGGCTCGGAATGCTCTGCCTAATCGTTGCCACGTTTTTGAGTGCTGCCCTGCTGACGTTATCAAAACAAGCAGCCTTTATCGCCGGGCATGAAGTTGCGGCGGACTACAGCCAAAAACTGGGTACGCTATTGGTACAACTCGACATTGCCAATGAGAAAAACTGCACGCTATGGTTTTTCATGTTGCAGGCGGGTATGACCACTCTGGCGATTCCTTTTTTCTGGGCAAGGCTATATGTACGCGCGAAGAAGAAAATGCTGAAGCTGGAAACCGACACGCAGCTCTACCACGTGCTTTCGCTGGGTATTCTTGAGGGCACGCCATTCAAGCTTTTATTGAGAGAGTCCATCGTCAAGTGTGTGCCGTGCATGTTCAGTTTGAGCGACAGGAAGGTCTATGTCGGGATTGTAGTATTCGCAGGCACCCCCACGGAGTCCGAAGGCATTGGTCAGGGGTTCAGCCTGGTGCCCATACTCAGCGGGTACCGGGACAAGGACACATTGGAGGACACGCTCCACACTCACCACGCCCCTATAAACCGCCCCAGGCCGATCCTGCTGGTTCAGGAAAACGTCGTGTCGGCCACTCGTTTTGACTTCACCACATGGATCCGTTCCCAGTCCCGCAGAAGCCGAAAGGCGCAGCAGGGGCAGTTCTATCACCACCGCCCTGCGCGCTCGGCAGAAGCGTCGCGCATCTGCGCATGAAGCTGGGTATCACGGCCACTTGAACATATCGTCCACTGGTACACGGTAGCCGGTAGCCAGGCGGTTGGTCTCATTGGCCATGCCGACCACGGCCTGCAATTCGCCAAACATCTCGTCTGTCATGCCGGCCTTGCGTGCGGCGGCGGTGTGGGAGGCGATGCAATACGGGCAATTGTTGGTCACGCTGACCGCCACATACAGCAACTCCTTGGTCAGCGGGTCGAGAGCTCCTGGTGCCATGATTTCCTTGAGGCTTTCCCAGGTGCGGCGCAACGTCGGCGGGTGGGCGGCCAGGCATTTCCAGAAGTTGTTCACCTGGTCGACCTTGCGTGTTTGCATGATGTCGTCGTAAACCGCACGCACTTCAGGGCTGGCGTCGGCGTATTCGGTGAGGTGTTGGGTCATGGTCTTTCCAAGGCTGGCATAAAGCATTCTGGAATACCGCGCCACACCCATGGCTGGCAAGTGAAGCCGGTAAGCATCGGGTGACAAAGTTGACCAGCGGTCATGCGAACCCGTGCTGTTGTGAATCAGCGTGCTGGGCACAGCCTGCTCACCCTGACAAGGCCGCGGGTATTCGTGACTTGTGGTTAAGAGTCCTTTTCGCAATGGGCGGTTTTTCCGAGTGAACGACGGGCGGATACTCGACTCCATTGTTCACACCCCCTCTGGAGTTACTGATGTCTACCCCAACCCCAAACGTCCCCGCCTTCGGCCTCGGCACCTTCCGCCTGCAAGGCCAGGTGGTGATCGACTCGGTGAGCACCGGCCTGGAACTGGGCTACCGCGTCATCGACACTGCGCAGATCTACGAGAACGAAGCCGATGTCGGCCAAACCATTGCCGACAGCGGCGTAGCGCGTGATGAGCTGTTTATCACCAGCAAGATCTGGATCGCCAATTTCGCCGAAGGCCAGTTGATTGCGAGCCTGCGCGAAAGCCTGCGCAAACTCAAAACCGATTATCTCGACCTGACGCTGATCCACTGGCCATCGCCGGAAGACCAGGTGCCGGTCGCCGAATTCATGGGCCAGTTGCTGGAAGCCAAGCGCTTGGGACTGACACGCCAGATCGGCATCTCCAACTTCACCATTGACTTGATGAAGCAGGCAATCGCCGCGGTGGGTGCCGAGAACATCGCCACCAACCAGATCGAGTTGCACCCCTACCTGCAAAACCAGAAGGTTGTGGATTTTGCCACCGCCCAGGGTATCCAGATCACCTCGTACATGACCCTGGCCTATGGCGAAGTGCTCAAAGACCCGGTGATCCAGCAGATCGCAGAGCGCCATCAAGCCACACCGGCGCAGGTCACGCTGGCCTGGGCCATGCAGTTGGGTTACGCGGTGATCCCGTCGTCGACCAAACGCGCCAACCTGCAAAGCAATCTCAAGGCCCTGCACCTGACCTTGAGCGCTGCCGACATGGCGCAGATTGCCGCCCTGGAGCGTGGCCACCGCTTGACCAGCCCCAAGGGCATTGCGCCAAAGTGGGACTAAACCCCGGCCAGCGGTTTGCGCGATAACTCCCGCAGCCATGGCAACACCCGCAGGCCCGCCGTGGCTGCGGGTGGGTCGATGATGTCCATGAAGTGTTCGAGGTTGACGCTGTCCGGCACACCCGGCAACCGCACCAGCACCGCAGGCTGAGTATCAGCCGGTTCGCCCAGTTCCTGATGGTCATAGAGCAGCACATGCCGCACCTGAGGCTGCGGCCCGCAAGCCTGCAGCGCCAGCCCCGCATTAATGATCAATACGTCGAAGGGCTCGGCAGGGATCGCGGTGAGTATCTGGACTTCCTGGTAGGTTTGCACCGGCACAATGCGGTGGTAACCCAACTGATTGAGCATTTTTTCTATGTACAGTCGTTGCAGGTGTTGTTCATCGGCAATCAGGATGGTCAGTGCTTTGTTCGGCATGGCGAACCCCTGGGCTGGCAGCGCTCGTCAGTGAGCGTGCCCCATTCTCCAGACATATACCGAAGACAAAATCAGGCATGTTCCCCCTTCATGTAGGAGTTCTCCCAAATTCACCGAATGCCCCTCAACTGCAGTCAGGCCTGCTTGCAATAGTCACCCATGCGCTGGTGCAAATCAGCAATTGCCGTGTCAATTGTTGCAACAGCCGCGCCTAATGTGCTGCGCTCCTGTCGCTCACACACCGCCTCCAGCATTTCGCAACTGGCTATCAATGGCTCGGCCTTGACCATTCGCGCCCCACCTTTGACGCGGTGTGCGAGGTCATGCAGCCCACTAAAACTATGCTGACGCGCCAGCAACGCCAGCATCGCGCGGTCTGCCTCCAAACTGTCGAGCAAGGCGCTCAAAAGCTCATTGAGCGCGGCGTGATCGTCTCCCGTGACGACCTTCAAAGCCTTTAAATCAAACCCTGGACCAGCGTCGGGTGACTCGGGGCCGAGCGCATAGACGCTCAGCGCAGCGCGCAAGTCCTCAAGCCCGGCAGGCTTGAACAGGCAACCATCCATGCCCGCCTGCCGGCAGCGCTCGGTTTCTTCCGGCTGGGCATTGGCGGTAAACCCCAGCAGCAGGCAGGCGGGCAAGCCATGCTCACGCTCTTGCGCACGGATTTCACGCGCCAAGGCATAGCCATCCTTGAGGGGCATGTTGCAATCGGTGATTACCACATCCGGCCGCTGGGTTTGCCAGCGTTCCAAGCCCTGGACGCCGTCTTCGGCGGTGCTGATGCGATGCCCCAGAAAGCTCAGCTGCCGGGCCAGCAGCAGGCGATTGGCCGGGTAGTCATCCACCACCAGAATGTCCAAAACACGCACGGGACGGGTAGGTTCCGGCGTAGCCGAAACCTCAGCCGCTATTGCTGCTGTGGTGGCCAACGTGAGTGCTACGTCCACCCGTGTCCCCTGCCCCAGCGTACTGCTCAACTGCAGTTTCCCCGCCATCATTTCGCATAGCGTGCGGCTGATCACCAACCCCAGGCCCGAGCCGCTGCGCGCCGACTGCTCGGTATTGCTGCCCTGGATAAACGGGTTGAACAGCCGCTGCTGGTCCTCGGCACTGATGCCTATGCCGGTGTCTTCTACCCACAAGGTGAGGTTCAATTGGCCGGGGTCCGATGCCAACCCACAGCGGCCGCCCAAGCGCACCCGGCCGTGGTCGGTAAACTTGATGGCATTGCTCAGCAGGTTGGACACCACCTGCTTGAATCGCAACGGGTCGATCAACACCGCGCAATCCATCTGCGGATCAAGCTCTACTTGCAGCGCCAGGCCTTTCGCGCGCGCCAACCCTTCGAATACCCGCGCCACCGACTTCAATAGCTCATGCAGGTTGGCCGGTTCAAGGGACAAAGACAAATGGCCGGACTCAATTCGGGCAATATCCAAAATGTCGCCGATCAGGTCCAGCATGCCGTGCGAGGCCACCGAAGCGACTTCCAGGGCGTCACGGTCGGCACGCCCTTGTTCAGCGTTGGCCAGCGCCAGCTCGATCATGCCGATCACCGCGTTCATGGGGGTGCGAATTTCGTGGCTCATGGTCGCCAGGAACGTGGTCTTGGCACGGTTGGCGGCGTCAGCGTCCTCCTTGGCTTCCTGCAACTGGCCCAGCAGACGCTGGCGCTCGCTCACATCGACCCAACCGGCAATCATGCCCACGACATTTTCGTCGCCATCACGGTACGGCAGCATCCAGTGGTAAATGGTCAACACCTTGCCCGCAGGCAACCTGAGCACCCGATCATGAATCTGCGGTTCGCCCCGCTCCATCAACCGCAGATAGTCCTCATGGAATGACTGGGCCTGCGGCGGGTTGCCGGTGTCGGTCTCGATCACCGTCTTGCCGATCACCGCTTCAAGCTTGAAGCCAAACACGTCCAGGTAGGCACTGTTGCAGGCCATCAGCCGCCCCTGGCGATCACGCACGTAGATCGGGTGGGGCGTACCGTCGATCAGCACGCCCATAAAGCGCATCTGGTCACTTAACGCGCGTTCGGCCTGAGCACGCTTGCGTATCAGGCTGCGCAGGTAAATCGCCCATCCCAGGGTGATCAGCAGCAATACCGCCGCCAGGCCGAATCCTTGGATAATCGTGCGGCGATGGCGTAGCCAATGGTCTTCGATGATGACATCGGTGCGCCATTGGCTGATCAGTTCATCCATTTCCTGAGGCGGGATGCTCAGCAACGCCTTGTCCAGTATCGAGTACAGCTCCAACTGCCCCCGGTTGACCCCGAACGTCATACGCACAGGTTCAGAGCCGACGGTGCTGGTCACGTGCAAGCGATCGCGGTACTCAAAGGCGATCAGGTAACGCGCATAGATCAGTGAACTGACGGCACCCTCGGCGCTGCCATTGGCCACCAGAGCCATGGCATCCGTAGGATTTTTCGCCTCCACAAACTGGATACCGGGATAGTCGCGATTGATGACGTCACGCAGCGCATTGCCGCTGGGTATTACCAGGCGTTTACCCAGCATATTTTCCAGTGTCATGGTGCCAGGCGTGTCGGTACGGGTGACCAGCACCAGCGGATTGGTCAAGTAGGGCCGCGTAAAACGCACCTGGTCAGAGCCTTCGAGGCTGGGCGTGACCACCGCCATCATGTCCGCCCGGCCGGAACGGACCGCCTCTATTTGCTGAGGCATTGAGCCGCCCGGGACCACATCGAACTTCAAGCCGGTGCGCAAGCTGATCCGGGATAGAACGTCTGCACTCAGGCCCTCTGATTGCCCTTGTGCCGTGAAGGATGCCAACGGCAACATCTGGTCGGACGCTACCACCCTCACCCGTGGGTGTTTTTCCAGCCAGCGTTGCTCACTGGTGCTTAAGCGCAGGCGCTCGGTCCCCAGAACACCAAGATTGCCAGCACTCCAACGGCGCAAAATATCCAGCTGCTGGTTAGCCGGAATCGACCTCAGCGCGCTGTTGATGATGCGCAGCAAGCGAATATTGTCCCGGGCCAGCGCGAACGCAAAGGCGTTGGACTCCAAAGTGGAAAAGTCCGCCAGCTGTACATTGTTGAGGTGGTTGCGGTTGATCTGGTAGTGGGCGGTGATGGCGTCTCCGAGGTAGACATCGGCACGGCCAAAAGCCACGGCGCCGATGGCTTCGAAGACCGACGCAAACAGTTCCACATGGGCCTTGGGGTAAAACGCCTCGACCACATCGGGCGGCATATAGTGATAAAGCATCGCCACACGCTTGCCGGCCAGGTCGACACTCAGGGACTGGGTGTCTCCGGTACGGGTGACCAGGATGGGCTGATCATTGGCATAGGAGCGCGAAAGGACGAGTTGCGGGTCCCCCGCTTCAAACCCGTTGGCCGACCCCAAGAAATCGATAGAGCCCTGCTTGAGCGCCTCAATCACTTCATCACGGGTGTCATAGCGGCGCACTTCAACGCTGACGTTGAGCGCCTGGGCAAGCAACTTGGCATAGTCGGCGGTGACGCCTTCCAGTTCATCGTTATTGTTGGTCAGTTCGAAAGGCCCGTAATCGGGCGCGGAAACCCCCATCCACAGCGTGCGGCGCTCACGCAGCCAGTGCCAGTCAGCGTCCCCCAGCACCACGGGCGGGCCATTCTCGTCGAGGCTGGAATGCCCCAGCAACCGCAAGGTGTGGGGCTCATCAAGGGCCGCAGCGAGCAACGGCAGCAGGCTCATCAACACCAGCATGATCAACCGTCGGACCTGGGCAAGGATCATGTCGATTCAGATCAGATGATTACGCTGGGCAAACTTGGCCATGTGCACCACAGACGTCATCCGCAGCTTCTCCTTGAGCCGGGTCTTGTAGGTGCTGATGGTCTTGTGGCTCAGCAGCATATCTGCAGCAATTTTGTTGTTGGTAAAGCCCAACGCCAACATCCTCAGCACTGCCAGCTCGCGGTCTGAAAGCGAGTGCACCAGCTCGTGCTCGGTGGTCTGCAAATCATCACGACGCACCGAACTGCTCGGCAGACTGGGGAAGCAGTTGTAGTTGGACATCACCGCCTTAATGGCTTTTTGCAGCTCCTCCAGCTCTCCGGTCTTGGCGACAAACCCCATGGCGCCGGCACGCATGCACCGCGTGGAAAAAAACTCCGGCAGATACGACGTCAGTACCAGAATTTTGCACGGCACACCCAGCGCCTTGACCCGGCTGATCACCTCCAGCCCACCCAGTTTTGGAATGGCCAGGTCGAGAATAATCAAGACTGGACGCTTCTCTCTAACCTTCTGAAGCGCGTCCGCCCCCGTACCGGCTTCCTCGATGTCAGTGAAGCCTTCGCACTTGAGCAAATGCTTGACGGTTGCCCGTATAAACGGATGATCGTCCACAACTAACACGGTCCCACTACTTAGCGCTTTGCTCATATCACTACCCTGAAAAGAATAAGTACCCTTACACATCACACGGGACACCACTACCTGTGAGAAATGACAGTTTCGACCAGCGGTACTGCCGTCACTCAGGTGGTCCGCTTCTATCGAAGTCACATCGAGCACGTATAGCCAAACCGTGACCACCGGCTAGCTGCAAGTGCGCAACCTTAACAACGAAATGACGTATTGACCGAAGGGGCAATCCCAATCAGATGTAGGATTTTTCTTCGCAAAAGTAGCCGTTGAGCGCGTGTCAGTCAGTGGTACTCGGGCTCCAGAACGCTTGCACCACCAGTGTCGAGGTGGAAATTCGCGCCACCAGCGCGTCCAGTTCGTCGCCGTCTACCGAGGTCGCGGCCAGGGTGGCCTCGATCTCCACTTCTTCGCTGCCGAACGGCCGTACATCGACGTCGCTGGCCGGGTAGTTGCACCGCGCCAGTTCGGCCTCCAGCAGCACCATCACTGCCTGCTGCTGGCTGCGCCGGGCGATGACATAGAGGATGTTGGTGACCTCCGCCGACACCACGTCCAAAGGCTGACGGTTGATGTTATTGACGATCGGCCGCAGCAAGGTGTTGGCCGCCAGCACAAATAGCGTGCCCAGCAGTGCTTCGAGGATCAGGTCAGCCCCCGCACACGCCCCCACCGCTGCCGAAGCCCACAACGTCGCAGCAGTGTTGAGCCCACGCACGTTGCCTTCTTCACGCATGATCACGCCAGCGCCCAAAAAGCCGATGCCCGAGACCACGTACGCAACCACCCGCACCGCGCCTTCCGCGCCACCCAGGCGGTTGGCCATGTCGACGAAGATCGCCGCGCCCACTGCCACCAGCACATTAGTGCGCAAGCCCGCCGTGCGCTGGCGGTACTGGCGTTCGAAACCGATCAAGCCACCGAGGATAAACGCCGCGCTAAGGCTGACCACGGTATCGACCAGCGAGTTGAGGTTGATGTTGTTGATTGCCTGCATAAAAATTCTCCATGACTGCTGCGCATGCCAGAAACCTTAGTGCAGGTACGACCGACTGCACCGTCCCCGTTTAAAGGCACAGTCAGCTTGGCCCGCCCGCCGTAAAAGGCAGGCGCGTCCGTAGCATCCCAAATGATTTGAGGTGCTGGTCAGCGTCGATGAGAGGGATGCAGGCAGGTGCCAGGACTGGCCGCTGCCGGAATGCCGCTTCTCGCTTTTTGAGGCGAGACAACGGCATCAGGAAAAATGCGCGTTACCTTGCCAAGTATGTGCCAGTAACCGAAACCGGCCGACGACTGTCGCTCGAACAAGTACCCACTGAGGGTCTCCGCTATTGATGAAAACGCGCGGAGTTTACGCCGCGTTTTCGAGGGAGTAAACCGTAGGAGAATTTACCATAGGGGTTTAGGTGGATTGTTCAGGGTGAGTTCAGCAACTGTTTTTTGGGTCACGCCGAAGATCAACTGTGGGAGCTGGCTTGCCTGCGATGGCGGTCTGTCTGCTGGAGGTTTATTGCCTGACACTGCGTCATCGCAGGCAAGCCAGCTCCCACAAGGACTGCGTACGTAGGCTATTACGGCATATCGGGCCGATCCCGCTCAACCCGTTTCAAGTACTCGTCCATCTGCCCACCTGCCAGCGGCTTGACCTGAATAGACACCCTGTTGACCTGCCGTCCCATCCTGATGCCTTCACGCGTGCGCACCTGCACATACCCAAGCTTGGGCCAGAAGCGCTCGGCCTTGGTATTGCCGACCACCACCGTCAACCGCAGCCACTGGGCACCGTTGCTCACCGCCCACGCTTCAAGATCGGCATGCAATTGTCGCGCGAACCCGGTGCCATGCAGGCGCGTATGCACCAGCAGCAAACCGATATGCCACACGCCGACGGCCAGCAAGTCGGCCGCGATGTTCACGACGGCGGCCAGTTGGTCCTGCGTATCGCGATAACCCAGCCAGTACATCCGGCTGCAACGCCAACCTGCCGGCAACTGACCCTGTAACTCTTCGTGCGCTTCGGTCGGTGTGGCCGGTTCACCATTGACCGCGATGAAATATTCGGGTGCCTGGTCAAAAAAACACTGCAGTTCGGCCGCGTCGCCGTCGTGCAGTTCAACCACTCGAATACCTTCGAGTGCGCAATCAACCTCCATGTTTACTTCTCCTTCAATCGTCGCGCGTCAGCACTTCCAGCAACTCGATTTCAAAGCGCAGATTGCTGTTGGGCGTGATATGCGCGCCCATCGAACGCTCGCCATAGGCCAGGTGCGCCGGCACAAACAGTGTGCGCACGCCACCCACCTGCATGCCCATCAAGCCCTGGTCCCAGCCCTTGATTACGCGCCCGGTGCCGATCACGCACTGGAACGGCTTGCCGCGCTCCCAGGACGAATCGAACAC
>NZ_VBVZ01000829.1 GCF_005863185.1 Pseudomonas edaphica | reverse complement strand
GCAACAGGATTTCGCTGATGGAAAACAGACCCAGTACCAACACCACAAACTGGATGCCGTCGGTGAGGTGGATGTTGTCGCCGGTAAAACGGTACACGCCGCTGTTGGCCAAATGGGCGATTGCCTTCGGCCCGGCGGAATATTTCGTACTGATGGTGTTCGCGATTGTCTGCCTGGGCGGCATGGCCGGTGACAAACCGCTGAAGACGTTTGTTGCAGCGCTGATCGGCCTGTTCCTCTCGGCCGTGGGCATCGATGCCAACAGCGGCGTGTACCGTTTTACCGGCGACAACATCCACCTCACCGACGGCATCCAGTTTGTGGTGTTGGTACTGGGTCTGTTTTCCATCAGCGAAATCCTGTTGCTGTTGGAAAAAACCCACCGTGGCCAGGAAGCGGTAAAAGCCACCGGGCGCATGATGTTCAATCTGAAGGAAGCCGGTGCTGTCTTTGTAGTTAACATCCGCTGCGGCCTGCTCGGTTTCATCATGGGCGTGCTGCCGGGTGCTGGTGCAACCCTCGCTTCGGCTGTTGCCTACATGACCGAGAAACGCCTGGCCGGTGCCAGCGGCAAATTCGGCCAGGGCGACATGCGCGGCCTCGCTGCGCCGGAAACTGCAATCGGTGCGTCCGCCTGCGGTGCCCTGGTGCCGATGCTCACCCTAGGCGTACCCGGTTCGGGCACCACGGCGGTGATGATCGGCGCGCTGTCGCTGTACAACATCACACCCGGCCCGCTGCTGTTCCAACAGCAACCGGACATCGTCTGGGGCCTGATCGCTTCGTTGTTTGTCGCCAACATCATGCTGGTGATCCTCAACATCCCGATGATCCGCATCTTCACGCGCATCCTCGCCGTACCGAACTGGGCGCTGGTGCCGGTGATCGCCATCATCACCGCCATAGGTGTGTACGCGGTTCACGCCACCACCTTCGACCTGTTCCTGATGGTCGGCATCGGCATCTTCGGTTACATCCTGCGCAAGCTGGACTTCCCGCTGTCGCCGGTACTGCTGGGCTTTATCCTCGGTGGCCTGATGGAGCAGAACCTGCGCCGCGCGCTGTCGATCTCCAACGGCGCGCTGGAAATCCTCTGGTCCAGCCCGATCACCTTTGGCGTGTGGGTACTGACGGCGATCATGTTGTTCGTGCCGCTGCTGCGTATCTGGCGTAAACGTGCCCAACAGCGTCGCGCCCTGGCCGATGTCTGAGGTCACCTTTAAACAATGGTGGGCAACACCGCTGGTCGGCCTGGCCGGCGGTTACCTGGCCAGCCTCGTCGGCTGGCCTTTGCCCTATATGGTCGGCTCGTTGCTGGCGATCATCCTGGTGCGTTGCCTCACGCCGTGGCAGTTGGCGGAGATTCCCGGCGGACGCAAATGTGGCCAATGGGTCGTAGGCATCGGCATCGGGCTGCACTTCACGCCGGTGGTGATCGAGCAAGTGATGAGCCACTTCGGCCTGATTTTCTTCGGTGCGCTGATCACCAGCCTGTCGAGCGTGGTCGGCGTGTGGTTGATGCGCCGCAGCGGCGAAGACCGCGCCACCGCGTTTTTCTCCAGCATGCCGGGCGGTTCCGGTGAAATGGTCAACCTCGGCGCCCGTAATGGCGCAGTGCTCAGCCGTGTCGCAGCGGGGCAAAGTTTGCGTGTGCTGGTGGTGGTGCTGTGTGTGCCGGCGATCTTCAAGTACTTGCTCGAAGGCGGCACGCCGCAGTTTCACCCGGCGCCAGTGAGTTGGGGTTGGCTGGCGCTGCTGTTCCCGCTGGGCGCGCTGGTGGCCTGGGGCTGGCAGCGTTTACGTCAGCCAAACCCGTGGTTGTTCGGGCCACTGTTGGTCAGCGCGACTGCCAGTGTTGTCTGGGACTTGCATTACGGCCTGCCGGACGGCGGCAGCCAGATCGGCCAGTGGCTGATCGGCAGCGGCCTGGGCTGCCACTTCAACCGTCAGTTCTTCCGTCGTGCGCCGTCGTTCATGGGCCGTACCTTGATCGGCACCGCCTTGACCATGGCGCTTGCGACGTTGGCGGCGGTGGGCTTGAGCGCGCTGACGCAGCTGGATTTGCGCTCACTCACCCTGGGCATGATGCCGGGCGGCATTGCCGAAATGAGCCTCACGGCAGAGACTTTGCAGCTGTCGGTGCCTTTGGTAACGGCAATGCAGGTAATGCGCTTGTTGTTTGTGCTGTTTTTGGC
>NZ_VBVZ01000828.1 GCF_005863185.1 Pseudomonas edaphica | reverse complement strand
CCGTTGAGCGTGCCTGCGAAGGTGTTGTCGAGGTTGCTGCCACCCACCGCCAGCGTGCTGCCGCCCGCCACTTGAATCGCGCCGGTACCGGTCAGGGTATTGAGGCTGGCATTGCCACCCAGGTTGAGGCTGGCACCGCTGCCGACGTTGACGCCGGTGGTGTTGCCCAAGGCCGCGTTACCTGTAGTGGTCACACTGCCGCCGAGCACATTGAGTGGACCGGTGAAGGTGTTGTTACCACTGAGCAGCAAGTCCGCCGCGCCATTTTTGATCAACGCTGCATTGCCGGCCAACACACCCG
The DNA here is from genome assembly GCF_005863185.1 of Pseudomonas edaphica. Classification (GTDB taxonomy): domain Bacteria; phylum Pseudomonadota; class Gammaproteobacteria; order Pseudomonadales; family Pseudomonadaceae; genus Aquipseudomonas; species Aquipseudomonas edaphica. The sequence goes on along the minus strand of NZ_VBVZ01000828.1, from coordinate 1,895 downwards.
CCAGGGTCAGGTTGTTGTTACCGGCCACACTGAGGTCGGCATTCAAGTTGACGGCGTTCGCCAATACCAGCGGCACACTGTTATCCAACGTACTTGCTCCATTGACGGTCAAGGCGCCGGAACCCAAGCCCGTGGCATTGCCGACAGTCAGCGTACCGGCCGCGAGGGTGGTGCCGCCGCTGTAGGTATTGGCGCCGTTGAGGGTCAGGTTGGCAGTGCCGTTCTTGATCAGCGATCCGGTGCCATCAACCACACCGCCAAGCGCCAGGTCGTTGCTGCCAACCACGGTCAGCGCAGCATTGAGCGTGGTGTTATTGGCCAGCGCCACTGCGGCACTGGTATCCAGCGTCGCTGCGCCGTTGACGGCCAGGCTGCCGGTGCCAAGTGCCGAACCATTGCCCAGTACCAAGCCACCTGCGTTCAACTGCGTACCGCCGAGGTAAGCATTGTTGCCGTTGAGTGTCAGGTTGCCCGCCCCACTTTTAGCCAGGCTGCCAGCCCCGGTGACCAGCCCATCAAGGGTCAGGTCGGCGCTGCCGAGAATGCCCAGGTTGCCCGCCAGGTTCACGGCATTTGCCAGGGTGACTGCACTGCTGGTATCGAGCGTGGTGCCTGCCGCCGCATTCAGCGCGCCGGTGCCCAGCGCAGTGTTAGAGGCCAGGATCAACCCGCCGGCGTTCAATGCAGTCGGCCCTGCATAGGTGTTGTTGCCACTCAAGGTCAGGCTGGCGATGCCGTTTTTGATCAGGCTACCGGTGCCGGCCACGGTGCCGGCCAGGGTCAGCGCGTTGCTGCCGCCGACTGTCAGCGTGCCGTTGACGTTCACATCATTGGCCAGGCTGACAGCGGCATTGCTGTCCAGGGTGGTGCCATTGGACGCGGTCAACGCACCGCTGCCCAACGCACTGTTATTGCCGACCACCAACGTACCGCCATTGAGCGCGGTGCCGCCGGTGTAGGTATTGGCGCCATTGAGCACCAAGGTGCCCGCATCCAGCTTGGCCAGAGTACCGCCGCCATTGAGGGTGACGCCCAGGGTCGCGGTGGCATTCGGGTCAACGCGCACGGCAGTGTTGCCGCCGGTGCCGTTGAACAAGGTCAAGGCCCCCGCCGTGCCGCCGACCACGTTGTAGCCGTCGGTGACAAATTGCAGACCGGTAATCGCTTGGGCGCCGTCCACGCTGACAGTACCCGCCGCGCCCTGGAAGACCGCAAAGCTGTTTGGCGCCCAGGCGGCGTTGAACGAACCGTTGACGCCTGTCCAGTTGGTGGCGCCACTTGTCCAGGTACCGCTGCCGCCCTCGATGCTGCCGTTACCGGTGGTCTGGCTACCGTCCCAGAACTGCACGGTGGTGTTGCCGTTGACCAGCAGGTTGATCTGGTTGCCGATTGCTGTTTGCAGGTCCAGGTCGGTGGCCGGGATATTCACCGGCAAGCTGCCCAGCTGCAGGCCGTTATTGGTCAGGCCGCCGGTGTAGTCGATCAACCGGTAGATACCGGGGCCGAAGCCACCGATATCGCTGACATTCAGCGTGCCATCCAGGGTCAGGTTACCGCCCACATGAATCACCGCCGTGCCGCCGGTAGACGGGGCACCGAGCCCGGCATCGAGGTTGGAGTTGGTATTGAGCACCAACGAGCCGACTGTCAGGGTGTTGCCCGAGTTGACGGCCAGGTGGCCACCGTCGGCAATGTTGACGGCCCCCACCAGGGTGCCGGTGCCGCCGAGGGTGGCGCCATTAGCCACGTTCACGTTGGTACTGGCCAGCGCGCCGTTGACCAGCAGGCTGCCGGCGTTGACCTGGGTGTCACCGGTCAACACGCTGAGGCCGCCGAGGGTCAAGGCACCGCTGCCGATTTTGTTGAGACCGCCCAACCCGGCGAGTACGCCGCCT
>NZ_VBVZ01000827.1 GCF_005863185.1 Pseudomonas edaphica | reverse complement strand
CATTTGATCGGGTGCTGATCCGAAAGAAATGCCAGGCATAAAAAATCCCCGAACCAGTCGGGGATTTTTTATATGCGATCAATCAGCCCAAAGGCGGATCAATCTTCGCGGTAGCGACGCAGCTTCAGCTGCTTACCGGCAACGCGAGTGTCTTTGAGCTTGGCCAGCAGTTTTTCCAGACCGTCTTCCGGCAGCTCCACCAGGGAGAAGCTGTCACGAACCTGGATGCGACCGATGGCTTCACGTGCCAGGCCACCCTCATTGAGGATAGCGCCCAGCAGGTTCTTGGCGGCGATGCCATCACGCGCGCCCAGCGCGGTACGGCAGCGAGCACGACCTTCAGCCAATGGAACCGGAGCGCGACGCTCACGATCACCACGGTCTGGACGGTCACCGGTACGCTCTGGACGATCACCGCGTGGCGCGTTGTTCGGTACCAGTGGGCGTTCTTTCTCGATCGCTGCCAGGGTCAGGGCCTGACCGTTGGTGGCTTTGCGCAGCAGAGCTGCAGCCAGGGCACGTGGGGTGCAACCGATATCGGCAGTCAGGCGGTCCAGCAGGTCGCAGTGGGTCGATTCAGCGTCAGCCACCAGCGGCGACAAGCTGTTGGTCAGTTTCTTGATGCGAGCATCGAGAACGGCCTGGGCATCCGGCAGGCGGACTTCGGCAACTTTCTGACCGGTTACACGCTCGATCACTTGCAGCATGCGGCGCTCACGCGGAGTCACCAGCAGCAGTGCACGACCTTCGCGACCCGCACGGCCGGTACGGCCGATACGGTGAACGTAGGACTCTGGATCGTAAGGCATGTCAACGTTGAACACGTGAGTGATACGTGGAACGTCGAGGCCACGGGCGGCAACGTCGGTCGCCACAACGATGTCCAGACGGCCATCCTTGAGGGAGTCGATCACGCGCTCACGTTGGTTCTGGGCAATGTCACCGTTCAGCGCAGCGGCTTTGTAGCCTTTGGCTTCCAGGGCACTGGCCAGGTCCAGGGTCGCTTGCTTGGTGCGCACGAACATGATCAGGGCGTCGAAGTCTTCGACTTCCAGCAGGCTCAATACAGCCGAGGTCTTCTGGTCAGCGTGAACCAACAGGTGAGCCTGTTCGATCGCGGTAACGGTCTGAGTCTTGGTCTGGATCTTCACGTGTTGCGGATCGCGCAGGTGGCGTTCGGCAATGGCACGGATCGACTGTGGCAGGGTGGCCGAGAACAGTACGGTCTGACGGGTCGGTGGCAGTGCTTTAAAGATGACTTCCAGGTCATCCATGAAGCCCAGCTTCAACATTTCGTCAGCTTCGTCCAGAACCAGGTGGTTCACGGTCGACAGGACTTTCTCGTCACGACGCAGGTGGTCGCACAGACGGCCCGGCGTGGCGACAACGATCTGTGCGCCGTTACGGATTGCTTTAAGTTGTGGGCCCATAGGCGCGCCGCCGTAAACGGCCACAACGGTTACGCCTGGCATTTGCTTGGCGTAGGTTTCAAAAGCGGTTGCTACTTGCAGCGCCAACTCACGGGTTGGCGCCAGGATCAGGGCTTGCGGCTCGCGCTTGGCAGGATCGATGCAGTGCAGGATAGGCAGGGCGAACGCGGCGGTTTTACCGGTACCGGTTTGCGCCTGGCCAATCATGTCCTGGCCGGCCATGATGATCGGGATCGATTGCTGCTGAATAGCCGAAGGTTCTTCGTAGCCGGTCGCGATGACGGCAGCGAGAATGTTCGGGTTAAGATTAAAAGCGGCGAAGCCGCCGGTTTCCTGGGTCATGGGTCTGCCTCTAAGTGCATCCGCAAAGACCCATGCTCCAAAGCTGCGCATGCCGTGTTGAGACTCAAGAGTCGCCCTGGCTGCTTTGTCGGCGGGGATTTGCGAAAACGAATGAATGAAAAAGATTCGTCAAGGGAGAGTCCGCTGTGCGGACGTGCAGCCGAAGCTGACTTCGGGGAATTGCGCTACCTAAACGCGGCCCGGTTAAAGGCCGGCGCGCACTATACCGGAAATAGCTGAAAAAGGGAGCTTTTTTTATCCGAAAGTGCCGATATACCGCGCTGCGTCACCTTCTTTGCGTATACCCGCGCCAAGGTCTATTTTTCAAAGGCCCGGCCCTGTTGGTCACAACACTTAAACGGTTCACCTGCCCATTAAGGCCCACTGGTCTAAAACCCTACCCAAGCCCCCGAGGCCACCCCCGATGAATCAAGCCA
>NZ_VBVZ01000826.1 GCF_005863185.1 Pseudomonas edaphica | reverse complement strand
GGCCAGGGTCATGTTGGCTTCGCCCGGCAGGTCGCGGGTGTAGCCGTGGGTGGTCTGGAAATCGCGGGTCAGGGCGCTCAAGTGCCTGCGGAAGTGTTTTTCCAGCGCTTCGATACGCGGGGTGTAACCGGGGTTGCCTTCGCAGCCTGCGGTGAAGATGTAGGGGATTTCTTCATCGCCATGGATATCGAGGAACAGGTCGACGCCGTATTTCTCCATCTGCTGCTGGGCGAACAGCACTTCCGGGCTGAGCGCCTCGCTGGCGTTCTGCCAGGCACGGTTGAGGTCCTGGCCCATGGCGTTGGTGCGCAGGTGCCCGTGAAAGGCGCCATCGGGGTTCATGTTGGGGATCAGGTACAGGTCGGCGACGGCCAGGAGTTTTTTCAGCTCGGCATCACCGTCCTGTTGCAGGCGCTCGATGACGCCTTCCATAAACCATTCAGCCATGTGTTCGCCGGGATGCTGCTGGGCGATGATCCACACCTTGCGCTGGCCTTCGCCACCTTTGCCGCGGCGTAGCAGCTGGATATCACGGCCCTCGACGCTTTTGCCGGTGGCGAGCAGTTGGGTACCGGCGCGGTTCAGGGCCTGTTCGATCAGCCAGTCGTGACGCTCACGGCTATACGGTTCGAAGTAGGCGAACCAGGCTTGCTTCTCGCGGGTTTGCAGGCTGATGTGCAATGTGTCGCCATCAAAACGCGTGGGCACGCGGAACCAGTTGACGTGGTCGTAGGACGCCACGGCGTTGTAACCACTCCAGGCATTTTTATATGACGAATGGCTGGCGTTGCTCAGGCGGAAGGTGTGGGTATGGCCCACATGCATGCCTTCGGCCTTGAAGTGGAACCATTGGAAATGTGCGCTGCGAGTATCGGGTTTGATCGCCAGCAACAACTGATAAGCGTCGCTGGCATCCAGGACCTGGATGTTGCCGCTGTCGAAGTCGGTGCTGATCTTGATGGAGGTCAAGGCCACTGTCATGGGCTGGCTGCCTGCGTAGGATTGTTGTGGCAGATATCTTACACAGGAGTGAGGCAAAATCTTGGTGCAAAATTGTTGCACGGGGAAGGGGGCGTCGTCCTTGACGCCGAGGCAGCTTAGATTCTATGAGATTGATTCTCAAGCGCTATTTCGCAAAGATCCGGGCTAGAGCGTTCGATCGGCTTTCTTTTGGCGATGCTCTTTTGCTACCATGCGCGCCATCAAGCAACACACAGTCTTCATTAGCCTGAAGCCACGCCAGAAAAACTGGCAAAAAAAAGACCCGGCCAAAGAGCCGGGTCAAAAACCGTGATTAGCCTGATGAGGAGATATTCCAAGAGTCCGACCTAAGGTCCCTTGGTCTATCGACTGATCTCGCGATCAGCTGAGCCCAATAATAATCATTATCATTTGCAAGTCAAATGTTTTTATCCGTGTGATAGAAATATTTTTCTTACGTGCCTGTCAGGCGTTCGCCTGGGCAGCAGGCACCTGCACTGCCTGTTCCACCATCGCTTTGGCCATATCAATCAAATACACCACCGAAAAGGCCAGGTCCCGCTGGTTGCCCTGCCGGTTGCTTGCCGATTCATAGGCGGCTGCCGCCGCACTGCGTAGCAGGTCCGATGCGTGCACCAGGGCGTCTTCCTGGCTGATGCCGGGCCTGATGTCGAAAAACGCGGCGTCAGGCGTGGGCGCCGACACATCTTCTTTCAGGTAATAGTCGAGTGCCCGTTGCGCGGCGCCACTGCTGCGCAGGGTCAGCAGTTCGTCGGTTTCGGGCGTGCAAGGCAGGTGATTCGGGAGGGTCATCATGAGGGCGATTACTCTGGCTGGACGTTGAAAACCTGCACCTGATAGTAATACGAATCGTATTTATGTCATTTGATGGATTACTACAAACTGTTTATTGTCGTGGCAATTGCGCAACGTATGGTCAGGCTCCATGGACAACTGGATAGCGTTGGTCAAAGCCAACATGAAAGACCGCAAGGTCACGCAGGATGAACTGGCCGAACGCTTGGGCATGTCCCAGGGCGGCGTCGGTCATTGGCTCAATAAGCGCCGCGTGCCCAGTCTTGCGGACATGAACCGGGTGCTGGACGAGCTGGGGCTCGGCTATCTGGAAGTCGCGCTGGAGATTCGCGAAAAGGCCGACCCAACACCCGCGCTGGAAAAACACTACAACCCGTATTTCCGCTACCCGGTCAGCGACTGGAAAGGCGTCTG
>NZ_VBVZ01000825.1 GCF_005863185.1 Pseudomonas edaphica | reverse complement strand
GTGCAGGGCGGTCCAGGCAAAGAAGCCGGCTTCGTCGAGCAGCAGGCTGATGATGATCAGCGCAACAAAGGTGCCGGTGGCGTTCCAGATGATGTGCCACACCACCGGAATATCCGCCAGGCTGATCACCCCGCAGGCCAGGGCCAGAATGGCGCCCATGCTTGCACTCCAGCCGACCCCGAGGCCTTTGGGCTGCCAGATGACCAGAACGATGGTGAAGATAAAAATGCCAATTGCGACAAGCATGAATAAACGCTCCGATGGCTCAGCAGCAGGTGCTGGCCCGTTGTGGTCGGTCACCCATGGCATCAAGACGCTGCGCGTCGTGGTGCAACCAGGGTTGGTTGGCTTGCAAGGTAGTGTCCAGCACTTGCGTGACCCAGGCGGGCAGTGCCGGGTTGATGCGGTAGTAGATCCATTGGCCCTGACGACGATCCAGCAGCAGCCCGCAACTGCGCAGTTGCGCCAGGTGCCGGGAGATCTTTGGCTGGCTGTCGTCCAGAGCATGGATCAGTTCGCACACGCAAAGTTCGCCTTCGCGCAGGATCAATAACGTCAAGCGGGCGCGAGTCGCGTCAGCCAGGCATTTGAACAGGGTGGGCGGTGAGAAGGGGGCCGACATGATCAGGGTCTTCTTTGTATATGGTTATCCGAATATACGAATATCCATATATGTAGGTCAATTCCTGAATTCGATTGATGTGGATCAAACCCCGCTCAATCCACCACAAGTGACTGAAATTAAAATGAAACACGAATGTCCTAAAGTGCCTGCCCATTGCTGATGAAGGATGAACCCGCGTGACCCGTGCCACTCGCAACCTGCGCAAGACCCTCGATTCCGTCGCGGACAATAACGAAACCGCGGCGTTTGACCTGATGCGCGCCGTCGAAAAGCTCGGCGATGAAGTGCTGCGCCAACGCCTGCTCAACACCATTCACCGGCTCAATCAGGACGCCCATGAATTGCGTGAGGCGCGCGACTCGGTGGAGCAGGTATCGGTCAAGCTCGCCTGAGTGAGCAAGATCGTTCAAGACAACCCGCTTTAAACGCTGGCATGCTTGTCGACTGTCTGTCGATGAGCCGTCTCCATGCCCACTGCCTTGCCGCATTACGCCTTCGCCCGCGGCGCTATCGCCGTTATCCCGTTATCCCTGGCCTGTGCGCCGTGGGGGCTGCTCGCCGGCTCCATGGCCATTGATGCGCAATTTACCCCGCTGCAGGCCCAAGGCTTGTCCGCCATCGTGTTTGCCGGTGCCGCGCAGCTGGTGGCCATCGGCATGGTCAAGAGCGGCGCCAGCCTGATCTCGATCGTGCTGACCACGCTGCTGCTGACTTCCCAACATTTGCTCTACGGCATGCACATGCGCCCGACACTCTCGTCACTCAACGCCCGCTGGCGCATGAGCCTGGGCTTTCTGCTGACCGATGAGTTCTTCGCGCTGGTCAACCACTATGACCGCGAGACGTTCAATCGCTGGTATGCGCTGGGGGTGGGCCTGACGTTCTACATCGCCTGGAACCTCTTCACCCTGGCTGGCATCGTGCTTGGCAAAAGCATTCCCGGGCTTGACCAGTTGGGGTTGGAGTTTTCGATTGCCGCCACCTTTATCGCGTTGATCACACCCGTGGTGCGTGATGTGCCGACGGTTGTGTGCGTGGCGGTGTCGTTGCTGTTTTCGGTGTGGTTGAGCTTTTTGCACTGGGAGTCGGCGGTGGTGGTGTCCGGGGTGTTGGGCATGAGTGCGGGGTTTGCCTGCAAGCGGCTGGGGGTAGGGCAGAAGTGATCTACATCATGATTGTGGCCATGGGGCTGGTGGTTTTCCTTAACCGATACCTGTTTATCGAGCCGCGCCTGCCGGTACGGCTTAATCGGGGGGCGCGGGAGTTCCTGGGGTTTGCGGTGCCGGGCATGCTGACGGCGATCAGCGGGCCGATTATTTTTCTCGCTGATCACACGCTGAATTTGAGCCCGACGAATCCTTACTTGCTGGCGGGAGTCTGCGCGGTGGCCTTGATGTTTTGGACGCGTAGCGTGTTGATTACGGTGCTGTTGAGCATGGGATTGTTTTATTTGTTTCGGTGGTGCTTTTGAGAGGGGCTATGGGTGTATATCCGTTGCTGCGGTGACGGATATGTACACCAAAAGACCGCCATCGCAGCGTAGGCATCTACACAACCGGTTAACACGAAGTCTGTTGTAAGTGGGCT
>NZ_VBVZ01000824.1 GCF_005863185.1 Pseudomonas edaphica | reverse complement strand
CCGGCGCCGCTCAGCGACCCCAGCGCCTTTCGCGTGATGGTCGGCGGCCCGCAGTGCACGCAACCTTACTCGGCCTCGGTCTTCAACATCTCGGCGATGAGCTTCGGCTCGCTGAGCGCCAATGCGATTCGCGCGTTGAACCAAGGCGCCAAGCTCGGCAACTTTGCCCATGACACCGGCGAAGGCAGCATCAGCCCCTACCACCGCGAAAACGGCGGCGACCTGACTTGGGAACTGGGCAGCGGTTACTTTGGCTGCCGCACCAGCGACGGCCGTTTCGACCCGGAACGTTTTGCCGTGCAGGCGCAGAACCCGCAAGTGCGCATGATCGAAATCAAAATGAGCCAGGGTGCCAAACCCGGCCATGGCGGGATTCTGCCCAAGCACAAAGTCACCCAGGAAATTGCTGAGACGCGCGGCATCATGATGGGCGAAGACTGCATCTCGCCATCGCGCCACAGCGCGTTTTCCACCCCGATCGAGATGATGCAGTTCATCGCGCAATTGCGTGAACTGTCCGGCGGAAAACCGGTGGGTTTCAAGTTCTGCCTCGGCCACCCGTGGGAGTTCATGGGCATCGCCAAGGCCATGCTCGAGACCGGCATCCTCCCGGACTTTATCGTGGTCGACGGCAAGGAAGGCGGCACCGGCGCCGCGCCGGTGGAGTTCACCGACCATATCGGCGTGCCGCTGCGTGAAGGCCTGCTGTTTGTGCACAACACCCTGGTGGGCCTGAACCTGCGCGACAAGATCAAGCTGGGCGCCAGCGGCAAAATCGTCAGCGCCTTCGATATCGCCAGCGTGCTGGCCATCGGCGCCGACTGGGCCAACTCGGCGCGCGGCTTTATGTTCGCCATCGGCTGCATCCAGTCGCAAAGCTGCCACACCAACAAATGCCCGACGGGCGTCGCCACCCAAGACCCGCTGCGCCAGCGTGCGCTGGTGGTGCCCGACAAAGCCCAGCGCGTGTTCAACTTCCACCGCAACACGCTGCACGCCTTGGCGGAAATGCTCGCTGCGGCCGGCCTGGATCATCCGTCGCAACTGTCGGCCAAGCATTTGGTGCGGCGCATGTCGGCGACCGAAATCAAACTGTTCTCGCAGCTGCATGTGTTCCTCAAGCCTGGCGAGTTGCTCACCGGCGAGGTGAACGGCGAGTTCTATTCGCGCATGTGGCAAATGGCACGGGCGGACAGTTTTGAGCCGCAGGAAGTGGCTGCCGCATAAATATCCGAACACTCTTGACCGCTGAACCGGACCACCGACGGCATCGTTGAAACAAGGAGCTTCACATGCCGTTACTCGACTTCAGCGCCATTGCCGCGCAACTCCCCGACAGCTGGAAATCCGCACGCCTGGGCCAGGTCGGCCCAGCGCGGATCAAGGTGTTGCGTATGGATGACCAAGCTTATAAAGAGGAAACCCATGATTACAACGAGGGGTTATTGGTAGTCAGCGGCCAGTTGTGCCTGAGCATTGGCACCGAGCAAATACGCGTTGCTGCCGGCCAGATGTACCTCGTAGAAGCCGGCACTCCCCATGCTGTAAGCCCCGGCAGCCGGGGCACGTTGGTCATCATCGATGTATAGAGACATTCAGTAATACCCAGCCTTTGCAATTGCTTACAAATACCGCCAACCTGCGCGCGCCCGACGTGCGGCGTGTGACAACACGCGCATTCGCCTGTCATGACTTAAACCCCTGTTCAAGAGCCCGCTGCCATGCTGAACGGACGCGACCCGCGCATCGATTTTTTTCGGGGCTTGGCGTTGATCTTCATTTTCTGGGATCACGTCCCCCACAACCCACTCGGCCAAATCACCCTGCGTAATATCGGTTTCAGCGATGCCGCTGAAGTGTTTGTATTTCTTGCCGGTTATGCCTCAGTGCTGGCCTATGGCAAGGTCTTGCAACGCGAAGGCTACTGGATGGCCTGCCTGAAGATCCTGCGGCGCACCTGGGTGCTTTACGTGGTGCATATTTTCTTGCTGGCGATGCTGATGGGCATCGTGTTCTTCGCCAACAGCCATGTGGAAACCCGCGATCTGGTGCAGGAGATGGGCCTGACGCACTTTGTCACCCAACCACAGCAAGCGTTGGTGGATGAATTGCTGCTGCGCTTCAAGCCCAACCTGATGGACCCGTTGCCCTTGTATATCGTGCTGCTGGCCGGCCTGCCGCTGGTGTTGCCGTGGCTCTTGCGCAAAACGTGGT
>NZ_VBVZ01000823.1 GCF_005863185.1 Pseudomonas edaphica | reverse complement strand
GTGATAGCAGTCATCGACGCTCTCCACGGGACAAACGAGCACTGATGGCCTGCAACGCAATCAGCAGCGGCACGATCATCAGCAAAAAGATAAGGGTGTAGGCGCTGGCGATTTCCAGGCGCGCCGAGGCATAGCTGTCGGCCAGACCGACCGGCAAGGTTTTGGTCATCGGCGTGTGAAGCATCCACGTCAGGTTGAACTCACCCAGGCTCAAGGTGACCACCATCAGTACGCCCGCCAGAATCCCCGCCCGGCAGTTGGGTACCACCACACTGAAAAAACGCTTGATCGGCCCGGCCCCCAGGCTCGCGGCGGCCTCTTCCAGCACTGGCAGGTGCTGGCGTTGCATCACCGCCATCACCGGGCGTACCAGAAACGGCAGCGTGAACAGTACGTGACCGACAAGAATAAACAGCCAACTGCTGCGAAAGGTGCCGAACTGGCCGTAGGTCAGCAGTAACGCCAACGCACTGGCGAGCCCCGGCATCGCTACCGGCAGAACCATCAGTTCCTCGAACGCACGGCTGAAGCGGTTGTTCATGCGCACTAACGCATACGCTGCGGGCACACCCAACACACAGACGCACACCGCGCAGGCCAGCGCCAATTGCAGCGACAGCCACACCGTCGGCGAGTAGGCCTGCCACACCTGGATCAGCCAATCGAAGGTCAAGCCGCTGGACAGGCCGACAAAGAAATTGCGCGTCAACCCGGCCAACAACGACATCAACACCGGCACCAGCATGAAAGCGCACACCAGCAGGGTGAAAAGCAGTTGAATCACAAACAGCGATGAGCGCTTCACAGGACAGTCCCCGCGTTTTTAACCAGGCGTCGTGTCAGCAACAGCACCGCCCAGGTTACCGCGCCGAGCACCACCGACAGCGCGGCTGCCACGGCAAAGTTGGCGTAATTGGTGAACACGTTGTAGATCGCCACCGGTGTGACATTCAGGCGTGTACCCAGGGTGAAGGCCGTGCCGAAAGCGCCCATGGAGGTGGCAAAGCAGATGGCCCCGCAAGAAGCCAGCGCCGGCGCCAAGCCCGGCACGATCACGTCACACACCACGCGCCAATGCCCCGCGCCCAAAGAATGCGCGGCCTCCTCGAGGCTGCGATCGAGGCTTTCGCACGCAGCCATCACCGTGAGAATCACCCGTGGGATCGAAAAGTACAGGTAGCCGACAAACAACCCCGCCAACGAATAGGCAAAGATCCAGCGCTCACCGGCCAAGTGCATCCCCAGCGCCGCAAACAAGCCTTGACGCCCCGCCAACAGAATCACCAGGAAGCCCACCACCACGCCAGGAAATGCCAAGGGAAACGTGAGCAGCGCCACCAACGCCGAACGCCCGAAAAACTGCTGGCGTGCCAGAAACACACCGCTGATGCCACCGATCAACAGCGCGACCAGCGTCACCACCATCGCAAGCATCAGGGTTTGCCCAAGGCTGCCCAGGTATTGCGCGCTGCTCAGCACCTGCCAATAGCCGCTGCCGTTGCTGTCACGGCTGTCGGCGCCCAACACCACCAGGTGCGCCAACGGCAACAGCCAAAAGGCGAGCAGCACCGCAAAAGCCGGGGCCAGCGCCCAGGCCGCGTGTCGGGTCGAAGTTGCCACTTACTTGACCTCGTTGAGGTAGCGGGCGGCGAAGGCTTCCTGCACCGCGGCCATTTTCTGGTAGTCCACGACACCTGCGCGGGCGTAATCGCTGTCGGGCAAGAACTGTGCGGCGACCTCGGCCGGCATTTTCACCGGGCGCACCGGGCGCAGGTACGCCTTGGCCCACAGCGCCTGGCCCTGGTCCGAGAGCACGAAGTCGAGCACCTTCTCGGCGTTGGCGCGATGCGGCGCATTGGCCACTTGGCTCATCACATACGGCACGCTGATGCTGCCCTCTTGCGGGATCACAAAGGCAACATTGGCGTTGTCCTTGTAGCGGGCACGGTAGGCGTTGAAGTCGTAATCCACCAGGATCGGCAATTCACCGGACAGCACCCGTGCATAGGCGGTTTGCTTGGGCACGATGGGCGCGTTTTTCGCCAGTTTCTGGAAATAGTCGATGGCCGGGGCGAAGTTATCCAGGTCGCCGCCCAAGGCACGGTTGATGGCCACGGCAGACACGTAGCCGACGAATGCGCTGGAGGGGTCGAGGTAGCCGACCATGCCTTTGTATTGCGGCTTGAGCAGGTCGGCCCAGCTCTGCGGCACCGGCAAACCGC
>NZ_VBVZ01000822.1 GCF_005863185.1 Pseudomonas edaphica | reverse complement strand
ACACAATGCACCGCGATGCTTGAGGGCGTGGTCGAGCCACGACCCCTGATCAAGGACATCGCTGAACTGGTCGCCGACGCGTTGCTTGAAGAAGCCGCACCTGGCAAGGCACCTATCAAGCGTCAACCTGCGGAGGTGCACTGATGAGCGACATTATCCGCCGCGACCCACGGGCCGAATGGATCGCCCGCAACCGCCTGCACCCGTTGCACGCCGCCATGCAGCCGCTGCAACACAGTTGGATGGGGCCGAACGGCGTCATCCGCAAAAATGTACATGGCGTGGGTTTTATCGGCCCCAACGGCATCAAGCGTATCGACCGCAGCGGCGCCCAGCAGGGCGGCGCGGCCAAGCGCACGGCGGCGGTGCAAGTGCAGTTGCCGTTGCACCAGGTGCCAGCGCCGGCGTTCTACATCAACGTGGTGCCGGACATGGTTGGTGGCCGCCTGAGCAGCCACGACCGCGACGTGCTCGGCCTTGCCCGGCAACTGGCCGGCAGTGATGGCGCGGTGCTGGCGGTGGTGTTTGGCGAACATAAAGAAAGTGCTTTTGCCACGGCGGGCGTCGATCGCCTGCTGGTGCTGGAAGGCCACGAATTCGAGGGTTATTCACCGGAGCAACGCGTCCAGGGCCTGCGGGCTGTGGATAACCAGTTCAACCCACGCCATTGGTTGCTGCCCGACAGCCGCAGTGGCGGCGGTGAATTGGGCCGGCGTTTTGCCGCGAGCCTCAAGGAGCGCCCGGCCACCCGTGTGTGGCAGATCAAGGGCGAGGAGTGCATAGGCCGTGCCGGTGCGGGCCAGGAGGATTTGGCCCGGCCACTGCCACGCCTGATTCTGGCAGCGGTGGAATGCGCCGAGCCGGTCAGCGAAACCCGTCACGAGGTCTTGCCCGTGGAGTTATCCACAGTCTTGGCGCGCAGCTTGCCGCGCATCGAGGATCTCGGCGCAGTGGCGGTGGACCCAGGGGCGATTCCGATGGCCGAGGCGGAGTTTATTTTCTCTGGCGGCAATGGCGTAAAAGATTGGGCACTGTTCCACCAGACCGCCGCCGCCTTGGGCGCCACCGAAGGCGCGTCACGGGTGGCAGTGGATGATGGCTTTATGGCGCGTGATCGCCAGGTCGGTGCCAGCGGTACTTGGGTGACGGCACGGGTGTATGTGGCTGTGGGTATTTCCGGGGCGATCCAGCACCTGCAAGGCATCGGTGCCTGCGACAAGGTGGTGGCGATCAACCTCGACCCTGGCTGCGACATGATCAAGCGTGCCGACTTGTCGGTGATCGGCGAAAGCGCCGCGATTCTGCAAGCCTTGATCGAGGCGGTGCAGGTGTACCGCAACGGCGCCAAGCGCGACGCAGCCTAGGGACATGACCATGACCACGAATGTAATCAGCCTGGTGTCAATCGGCGCCCACCCGACCTCCGGCCGCCCACGCCGTGCGGAGCAGGATGCACGCGCCGTCGAGCTGGGCCTGCAGCTGGCTGGGGATAAGTTGCAGGTGTTGCATGCCGGTGACGTTAACGAGCCGACGTTGCGCAGCTACCTGGGCATGGGCCTGCCGCAATTGCATGTGCTGGAACAACCGGCGGGCAGCGACGCCTTGCCGGTGCTCAGTGATTATCTGCGCGAGACTGGCGCCCACGTAGTGCTCACCGGCAGCCAGGCGGAAACCGGCGAAGGCTCAGGCATGTTGCCGTTTCTTTTGGCCGAGCAATTGGGTTGGCCATTGATAGTCGGGCTGGCGCAAGTGGAATCTATCGATGGCGGCATTGCCCATGTGCTGCAAGCCTTGCCGCGCGGGCAGCGGCGGCGCCTGAAGGTGCGCCTGCCGTTTCTGGCGACTGTGGATAACGCCGCGCCCAAACCACGGCAAAGCGCCTATGGCCCGGCGCAACGCGGTGAACTGGCGGCCCATGAGGTCGAAATCGAGACGGACGAGTTACTCGCAGACGCAGTGTTGCAACCGGCCAAGCCCCGGCCCAAGCGCCTCAAGGTGATTAAGGCCAAGAGCGGCGCGGACCGGATGAAGGCGGCGACCGCCAAGGCCAGCGGCGGCGGTGGGCAAGTGCTCAAAGGTCTTAGCCCCGAGGCGGGCGCGGAAGCGATTCTGAAGCTACTCATTGAAGAAGGCGTGGTGCGCTGATTACCTGTGGGAGCTGGCTTGTGTGGGAGCTGGCTTGCCTGCGATACAGGCACCTCGGTCCATCAGTCAGACCGAGGTGATGCTATCG
>NZ_VBVZ01000821.1 GCF_005863185.1 Pseudomonas edaphica | reverse complement strand
GCCTTTGCTGCTGTGCATCGCCGCCTTGTTGTGCGGCGCGGCGCTGTGGCCCTTCGACGATACGTTGCCGGCGCTGCTGGCGGCGATCCTGGCCATGGGCATGCTCAATGCGGCGGTGGAAGAGGTCAACGGTTTGCCGGTGGGCCTGACCTATGTGACCGGCGCGCTCTCACGTTTTGGTCGCGGGTTGGGGCGCTGGATAATGGGGGAGCGGCGTAACGGTTGGCGGGTGCAACTGGTGCCGTGGGTCGGCATGTTCGTGGGCGCCGTGATCGGCGCGGTGCTGGAGCACCAGCTCGGGCTCAAGGCGCTCCTGGTGAGTGGCGCATTGGCCGCCGTGCTGGGGCTGGTGTCACTGAAGATTCCCCGGCGCTGGCACTTGGGCTACATGCCGCGATAGGAAGGAAACGAGGCCCGCTCGACGATCAGGCCTCGACGTCCGTGTACTGGTAAAGAGCCATCGCGTCGAGCGAGCGGGAGGAATAATAGGCCAATGTCCGGCGGCTGTCCCGCCGGGCATTTCCGAAAAATGCTAAGGAGACAGCCTACAGACAGGTGGCCAGTGCGGCCAACCGCCGCTTGGCCGGCATCGTGTCCTGGGCGGCATAGTATTTGACGCTGGAGCCGCCACCGGCTACTCGCACATCGGCAAAGTAGTCACCGCCCGTGGTGTAGACGGTAAAACCGCCTGTTTCGAGCGGCTCTTTGAAGCCACCGGCATCCACGCCGAACACGGCCTCGTCCTGCCAGCCGAACTGGATGCATTGGGCAACCACCAATGTGGCCTTGTCCGACGCAAGGGTCTTGTAGGGCTGGCCGCTGCGCGCGTCCTTCATCTTCGAGCCCGCACAGCCAGACAGTGCGGCCACTGTCAATGCGCCAATTACCAGCTTTCGCATGCCATCGCTTCCTTGAAAAAAATGCGACTCTACCACTCTCCGGTGATTGTCTGATGCGTGCATGAATTTTGTTTCACTGTAAAAGGGGCGCCTGGCACCTATAGTCGGCAGGCTCATTTTTAAGAAGTATCCCTTCTGCCCGCTCTCCCGCGGGCTTTTTTTTGCCTGGTTATTTTTAGTGATTTGGGGGGACGATTTCAGATCAAGATCAAAAACGCAGATCAAGAGACCGCTGACTTCGCCGGCGAAAAGGATGCAAGGGCCAGAGCAACAGCAACAGCAGAGCCAGCTCCCACAGTTTTAACCGCGTTCTGTCAGTGCGTGCCGGGGTTAGCGCGCAAGTGCGCTACCTTTTGTTCCAGGCCTTTCCACGCCGGCGCATTCGGCGCAAATTGCCCGCGCAGGTAGTCGATCAGATCCGCCACCTGGCCATTCGACAGGCTGTCCTTGAAGCCCGGCATATACCCCAAGTCCCGGGTCGCCGGGCTGCTGATCCCTTGCAAAATCACCTTGATCAAATTATCCGGCTGGTCGCTGAACACATTGGTATTGGTCGCCAATGACGGGCTCACCCCGAACAGCTTCGGCCCCAGGCCATCGGCATGACAGGCTTTGCATGAGCCTTCGAATACACGTCGGCCATTGGGGTTGGGCAGCGGCGCCGTCGCCACCGTTTGCGCCTCGGCATTGGCCTCGCCATTAAGTGACGCCAGGTACACCGCCATCGCACGAATATCGGCCTTGGGCAGCTTTGACAACTCACTCACCACCGGCCCCATCGGGCCCGCCGCCACGCCATGGGCATCGGAATAGCCAGTGCTCAGGTAGTTGAACAACTGGTCCTCGGTCCACGGCGTCGGTGCCTTGGACAAGCCCTTCAATGCGGGCGCCTCCCAGCCATCGACCATGCCCCCGGCCAGAAAGGATTTGCCGCCCTTCTGCGCACCCATCAGGTTGCGCGGCGAGTGGCACGCGGCGCAGTGCCCGAGGCCATTGACCAAGTAATTGCCGCGATTCCATTGCTCGCTGCGCTCAGGCTGCGGGGTGATTTCACCCCGCCGCAGGTTCAGTGCATTCCAGCCGGCCATCAATGGTCGGATATTAAACGGAAAGCGCATGGCATTCGGCGTCGGCGCCTGGCTCACCGGCGCCTGGGACATCAGGTAGGCATACAACGCCTGCAGGTCGGCATCATTGATATTGCGAAACGCCGTGTAGGGAAACGCCGGGTACAGGTTGCGTCCATCGCGGCCAATGCCGTCACGCATCGCCCGCTCGAATGCCGGGTAGGACCAGGCGCCGATGCCGGTTTTCACGTCTGGGGTGATATTGCTGCTGTAC
>NZ_VBVZ01000820.1 GCF_005863185.1 Pseudomonas edaphica | reverse complement strand
TACCGACGACTGGGGCGGTGAAGTGATGCTGCGCCTGGATGACGGCTGGTGCGCGGCGCTGGATCGGGACACGATGATGTGCACGATCTACGAGCGGCGGCCGTTGATCTGTCGGGAATTCGAGATGGGTGCGCCGGAGTGCCTGGAAGAGCGCCAGGGCATTGCGACGGCGTATCGCTGATCCAACATGTGGCGAATATAAAATGTGGGAGCTGGCTTGCCTGCGATAGCATCACTTCGGTGTAACTGATAAACCGAGGTGCCTGCATCGCAGGCAAGCCAGCTCCCACATGGTTTTGCGTAGGCTTGAGAGTTACAACGGGTAGGTGTAGTGCAACGAGTAGCTTTCTACCCCGTCGTTATTGCTGCTGATGCCCGCATTGGAATAGTGCGTGGCGCGAATGCCCACTTCATGCCCACCGGCAAAGCGCAAACCAAAGCCCAGTCGGTCTTCGAACTGGAAGGCCTGGCCGATGTTGTTGTCTTCAACCCGCGTACGTGAAAACACCGCGACACCGATCCCGGCTTCTATATAGGGCTTGACCTTCTCCCCGGCAAACTCGTACACAAACACCGGCGAGAACGACAGGCTGCTGACACTCGCGCGTTTGTCGCCATCCCAGTAGGTGTAAGCGCCGCTCCAATAGCCGGTCAGTCGGCCCGTATCACTCTGCCACCAGCTTTTATCCCAATCCGACGTCAGCCCCAATCGATAGGTCATGGTCGAATCGCTGGTGCCCCCCACCCCAAATTCCAGGCCGGCGGCCTGGGCCGAAACTGAGTGTCCCACCACAGCGGCCGCAATCGCAGCCAAACAGAACAAGCGCTTCATAAGAGCACATCCTTTGAGATCGAAGTCGTATGGTTTTGTACAGGCTAACGCTATAGAAGCTTGCGCGATGCCAGAAGTTCAGCTTCTAACCGCGATGTTTCACGAATTTTTCACAAGCCAAAATTACGCACAACACCGGGAGATTTCCAGAGTGTCGGTAGGATATTTCTTAGGTGATCGACGTCGCCGCTGGTCCAGAACTGCGCTGGCTCAGGCTTGCCGGGCGACAGCAGGTTACGTTCGCCCAACAGACGCTTGAGCTGACGCGCCACGGCAGCGCCGGTGTCGATCAGGATGATGCTAGGGGGAAGCATCTGTGCCAGAAGCGGCTTGAGGAAGGGGTAATGGGTACAGCCGAGGATGATGGTGTCACAACCGGCGCTCAGCAGCGGGTCGACATAGCCCTGCAACAGCTGGCGCAGCCCGGTGCTGTTGAGGTCACCGGTTTCGATCAACTCCACCAGGCCCGGGCACGGCTGGGTAATCACCCGCACGTCGGTGGCAAAGCGGTCGAGTAATGCTGCGAACTTGGCACTTTGCAATGTGCCGGTGGTGGCGAGCACGCCGACCACGCCACTGCGGGTGGCAGCGGCGGCTGGCTTGACCGCCGGCTCCATACCCACCAAAGGCCAGTCGGGATAGTCCTGGCGCAAATCAGCCACGGCGGCGACGGTTGCGGTGTTGCAGGCAATCACAAAGGCTTTGGCGCCTTGTTCACGAAAAAACTCGGCGACCAAACGGCTACGCTCAAGAATGAACGCCGGGGATTTTTCACCGTAGGGGATATGCCCGCCATCAGCCACGTACAGCAGTGACTCATGGGGCAACAACTGCTGGATTTCATCCAGCACCGACAGGCCGCCGACGCCGGAATCGAACACACCGATGGGCGCGTCCTTAACCATGGGCCGTCCCGCAAACGCTGCAGCCGGGGTCGCGCTTGACGCGCAGTTCGCGAAAACGCGTGGTCAAGGCGTCGATCAGTAGCAAGCGCCCCACCAAGGGTTCACCAAAGCCTGCCAGCAACTTCAGCGCTTCCAGTGCTTGCAGGCTACCGACCAGCCCGACCAACGGACCGACCACACCGGCTTCGCTGCAGGTCAGCTCGGTGTCGCTGCCGTGCCCATATAAACAGTGGTAGCACGGGCTTTCGTCGCGGCGCGGGTCGAACACTGACAATTGCCCTTCCAGGCGAATGGCCGCACCGCTGACCAATGGTTTTCCAGCCGCAACACAAGCGGCGTTGACGGCTTCACGGGTGGCGAAGTTGTCGCTGCAATCGAGCACCACGTCTACCGCGGCCACTGCGGCGGCGAGTGAATCGGCATCCAGCGCAGTGCGATGGGCGACCAACGTAATTTCGGGGTTGATGCCGGCCAGGCGACGCATGGCCGAATCGACCTTGGCCTGCCCGA
>NZ_VBVZ01000081.1 GCF_005863185.1 Pseudomonas edaphica | reverse complement strand
GGCCAACATCGGCCAAATCCGCTGCGCGCTCAGCCAGCAACGCACTGCCCAGGCCGAGAAATAGCTTGGCGGTTGCGGCCGTGGCGCTGTTCCAGGCAAAGGCAGCACTCTTGCCTTCGGTGAGCAGGCGATGGGCTTGCTCCAACAGGGTCGGGTCTTCAAGCAGTTCCTGGTGGGCGCGGAAGATTTCCGCCTGGGCGCTGCCAACCGCTTTGTCTTGCAACACTTGCAGCGCTTCGGTGGCTACCAGTAAGGCGCGGCTCAGTGCAGCGTGTTCAACGGATTCACCCGCGCCCTGTTCCTCGATGTGCAACTCGGGTTCCGCCACTTGAAACACCTGGCCAAACGCGGAGCCGGGCGAAGCACACACGCCGCGCAACAAGGTCGCCGATGACTCGGGTGACTGCGTTTCAACAGGCGCAACAGACTCTTCGACTGCCTCCCCGCAACCTTGCGCCAGCAGGGTTACCAATGCCTTGATGGCCGCATCGGCATCCTCTCCCGCCGCACTCACTTGCAAGGTATCGCCCTGCACGGTTTGCAGCGCCATGATCGCCACCAATGACTTGGCGTTGGCGCTCTGGGTTTGCTTGTGCAGGTAAATGCTGGCGTTGAAACCTTTGGCCGTTTGCGCCAGTACGGCGGCCGGGCGTGCGTGCAAACCGTTGGCATTGGGCAGCGTCAGCGGCTTGGAGAACAGTGCATCGCCCTCCTCCTCACCCACGGTTTCAGCGGCCTGGCCGGGTGAGACGTGCAACAGCGGCTGGCCCACCTCCACCGCGCCACTGCCCGATGCCAGCCACACAAACGGCTCGCCGCTGACCACCAGCATCAAGGTCAGCAAACTGCGCGCATTGAGCGCCACGTAGTCGGCATCAAACTCGATCAACGGCTGCCCGACCTCGACCCGCTGGCCTTCCTCGACCAGACGGGTGAAGCCCTTGCCAGCCAGGTGCACCGTGTCCAGGCCAATATGCATCAGCACCTGCACGCCGTTGTCGCCGGTGACGCTGACCGCATGCCCGGTGTCCTGGATATTGCTGATCACCCCGGCCAACGGCGCGCACAGGGTCTGCGAGGTGGGATCGATGCACAGGCCGTCGCCGATCATGCGGCTGGCAAACACCGGGTCAGGCACCTGGTCCAGCGCCAGCAGCACCCCGGACAAGGGCGCCAGCAGTTCCAGGGGTTGAGTTGTGGTCATGACTTCACCTGCTGTTTTGTTCTGTAAAAATCATAGGGCGAACGACGATCCACTGTGGGAGCTGGCTTGCCTGCGATGCCGGCGACTCGGTGTCTCAGTAAGACCGAGGGGTTGCTATCGCAGGCAAGCCAGCTCCCACCTAAAAAGCGTTCACTTAAAACCGAGCTATTTCCACCAGTATTCGACTTGCACACCCACATTCGAGCCATGCCGCGCCGTGCCGTAGGCGCCGGTGTCGGACAACGCCGAGCCCGCCGCCAGTTCGTTCGCCGCACGCTTGGCCGCTTCGTTCCAGGTTGCATAGGTGTAGTACAACCGCACTTCCGGCCGTGCCCAGAAATCCGGGCCGTTGGGCGACCAGGTCGGGGCGAAGGTGAATTTGCTCAGCTTGCGCGTACCACCGGCAGCCTCGACTTGATCATGCCCAAGCTCGGTGACCAGTTTGAACTGTTCGCTGATGGCATATGCCGGGCGCACACCGATGGACATCCAGGTCTGGTCCTGGCTGCCGGGGCGAATATCCTTTTGATACACCGCCTCGACCTGCCCGCCGAAACGCGGCGTCACCTGCCAGTCGAAAAACTCCACGGCGCGGTAGCTTTTGCTGCTCTTGTCCAAGACGGTATCGCCGGTATAGCCCAAACCCGTGCCGGGGCCTTCGCCGTACTGCAAGGCGAATTTGTTCTTGCCGCCGAGAAACGGTTTTTGCACATGCTGCGCGGTGATCGCCCAACCGCTGTTGGCGTCACGCCCTCCGGCTTTTTCGATGTAGCTCAAGCCAAACTCCAGCTCACCGCCGGGGTTGGTCTTGAAGCCTGCCACGTTGAAGTCGTGACGGGTGGCGTATTCTTTCTGGTAGAGGTTGTCCTTGCGCGACAGCGCGTAGCTGTATTTGAGGTCGCCGATTTTAACGTCCTCGACACCGCCGCCCGTGGCGCTCTGGTTCCAGTAGTAGAAGTCGGAGATATGGATGTCGTTACGCTTGTAGTAACGGCGCCCCGCCCACACCGAGCCGCCATTGAGGCTGGGCAGGTTGGACCACTGCGCGTACATCTGCGGCATGCGCGCCGAGCCGTTGTCCTCACCCTGGAACTTCAGGGCTCGGTCGTATTTGTTGTACAGCGATGCCATGGCATCGACGCTCAGCACCGAGCCGTCGTCGAGGGTCAACAGGTCCTGGCGCAACTCGAGTTCGGCGTACTGCTCGCATTCGTTGCCCAGGCGGTATTTGGATTGCGCCCCCGGCAGTTGGAAACACTGTTGCTTGCCACTGCCTGTTGAAGTCCCCGCGCCGCTGCGCAAGTAGCCGGCAAACTCCAGGGCTTGAACGGCAAAAGGTGCGGTAAGACATGAAGCAATGAGGCCCAGCTTTATTGTTGTTTTCATGAAGCACTCCGATATTTTTATTATGTTTTTTGGTGAAGCGCCCCCGCACTCCCATACGGGGGATGCAGCGGGTCTCAGTCCTTGAGGTGCAGCACAAACGATTCATACGGGCGCAACACCACCGTGCTCGAACGCAACGGGCAGTCGGGGTAATTGCTGATCAGCAGGCGTTGCTCGTTCGCCGCACTGATGACGCCTTCCGGCAGTTGGATTTCGCAGGGTGTGCCGTAGAAGTTGTTGAGTACCAACAAGCGCTCGCCATCGCCTTCGCGCAGATACGCCCAGACCTGGAGGTGGTCTTGCAGCAGTTGGCGATAAACGCCCTCCTGGATCAGCGGCTCGTGACGACGCAACGCAATCAGCGCGCGGTAGTGATGCAGCACCGAATCGGGGTCATCCAGCTGGCTTTCGACGTTGATCTGCGCCGCGTTGGCCGGGATGCCGATCCACGGTTCACCGCTGCTGAAACCGGCATTGGCCTGGGTGTTCCATTGCATTGGCGTGCGGCTGTTGTCGCGCGACTTCTGCATGATCGCCGCCATGCTCGACGCCTCGGACTCACCGGCATCACGCTTTAGGCGGAAGATGTTCAGGGTCTCGACATCGCGGTACTGCTCAATCTTGTCGAAACCCGGGTTGGTCATGCCCAGCTCTTCGCCCTGGTACACATACGGCGTGCCTTGGAGGAAGTGCAGCGCAGTGGCGAGCATCTTGGCCGAGACCACGCGGTACTCGCCGTCGTTACCAAAACGCGAGACCACTCGCGGCTGATCGTGGTTACACCAGAACAGCGCGTTCCAGCCGCCACCGGCCTGCATGCCCAGTTGCCAGTCGGAAAAAATCTGCTTGAGCTGCAGGAAGTCGAAGTCGGCCTTCACCCACTTTTGCAGGTTCGGGTAATCGACTTTCAAGTGATGAAAGTTGAAGGTCATCGACAGCTCTTTGGACGCCGGATTCGAATAACGAATGCAGTGCTCAAGGCTGGTGGACGACATCTCGCCGACGTTGATCAGGTCGTGCCCTTCGAAGACTTCACGGTGCATTTCCTGCAGGTACTCATGCACGTTCGGGCCGTCGGTGTAGAAGCGGCGGCCATCGGTGTTGTCTTCGGGGAAATCGGCAGGCTTGGAGATCAGGTTGATCACGTCCAGGCGGAAGCCACCCACGCCTTTGTCACGCCAGAAGCGCATCAACTGGTACACCTCGGCGCGCACGTTGGGGTTGTCCCAATTGAGGTCGGCCTGGGTATGGTCGAACAGGTGCAGGAAGTACTGGCCGGTTTGCGCCTCGTATTCCCAGGCCGAGCCGCCGAACTTGGATTGCCAGTTGTTCGGCTGGTCGCGCCAGATATAGAAGTCGCGGTACGGGTTGTCGAGGCTGCTGCGCGCCTGCTGGAACCACTCATGCTCGATGGAGGTGTGGTTGACCACGATATCGAGCATCAGCTTGATGCCGCGCTTGGCCGCTTCGCTGATCAGCAGGTCGCAATCGGCCATGGTCCCGTAGCTGGGGTCGATGGCGTAGTAGTCGCTGATGTCGTAGCCGTTGTCGCGTTGCGGCGAGCGCAGGAACGGGGTGATCCACAGGCAATCCACGCCCAGCCACTTGAGGTAATCGAGTTTGTCCACGATGCCCAGCAGGTCACCGGTGGCGTTACCCGCGTGGCTGTGGAAGCTTTTGGGGTAGATCTGGTAGATCACCGAGTCTTGCCAGTCTTGCATGGTGGGTTCCTTCAATTGAGTTGTGTGCTGGCTTTGAGGGCCTCATCGCGGGCAAGCCCGGCTCCCACTTTGATGTGTGAACACATTCAAATGTGGGAGCTGGCTTGCCTGCGATAGCGATCGATCAAGCGACGCGATACCCCGGCCGCACAATCTTCATGCTCAACGCACAGGTCAGAACAAACGGCACGACCATGGCGATGACCATCCCGATCACAAAACTGGGGATGAACTGCGGAATGATCGAAATAAACCCAGGCAAGCCACCCACGCCGATGGCCGAGGCCGTCACCTTGTTCAGCGACAGGAAAATGCTGCCCAGCGCCGAGCCGAGCAGTGCGGCATAGAACGGAAATTTGAAGCGCAGGTTCACGCCGAACATCGCCGGTTCCGTGATACCGAAGTAAGCGGAAATCGCCGAGGTCGAGGCCATGCTTTTGTCCCGCGCGTTGCGGGTCATGTAGAACACGCCCAGTGCGGCGCTGCCCTGGGCCAGGTTGGACATCACGATCATCGGCCAGATAAAGGTGCCGCCCTGGGTGGAGATAAGTTGCAGGTCCACGGCGAGGAACATGTGGTGCATGCCGGTGATCACCAGCGGCGCGTACAACAGGCCGAAAATCGCCCCGCCAACCATCGGCGCCAGGTCAAACAGGGTGACCACGCCTTCGGTAATCAGGATGCCGAGGTGACGGGTCACCGGGCCGATGATGGCCAGCGCCAGCACGCCGGTGACGACGATGGTGGTGATCGGCACCACGAGCAGTTGGATGGCGTTTGGCACGCGTGCCCGCAGCCACTTTTCAATCACGCTCATCACATAGGCCGCCATCAGGATCGGCAGGATCTGGCCCTGATAACCCACCTTCTCAATCTTGAACCAACCGAAAATATCGAAGTACGGCAAGCTCTGGCCATCGAGCCCGGCCACCGCCTTGCCGTAGTTCCAGGCGTTGAGCAAGTCCGGGTGCACCAGCATCAGGCCGAGCACGATGCCGAGGATTTCGCTGCCGCCGAAGCGCTTGGCCGCCGACCAGCCCACCAGCGCCGGCAGGAACACAAACGAGGTGTTGGCCATAAGGTTGATCAGGCTCCACAGGCCATCCAGGTTCGGATACGCCTCCAGCAGCGTCTGGCCCTCGATGAACATGCCCTTGGCGCCCATCAGGTTGTTCACGCCCATCAGCAGGCCGGCGATGATCAGCGCGGGCAGGATCGGCATGAACACGTCGGAGAACACACGCACCAGACGCTGCATGGCGTTGGTCTTGTCGGCGCCCTTCTGCTTGACGTCAGCGATGGTCGAAGCCGCAAGACCCGTCTGCTCACGCAGGGCGGCATAGACCTTTTCCACTTCGCCGGGGCCGATCACCACTTGGAACAGGCCGCCGGTGAAGAACGAGCCCTTGACCAGATCGACCTGGTTCAACGCGCTGCTGTTGACCAGGCTCGGGTCCTTGAGCGCCAGGCGCAGGCGGGTCACGCAGTGGGCGGCTTGCTCAAGGTTGTCGCTGCCCCCGAGGTTCTCGAGAATCTCGCGGGCAATATTGGAATAGTCGTGGCTCATGCTTGGTTTCCACTTTGGTTTTTTTATTTGGGGGCAGTCATTGGCAGCACGCCGTGGGCAAAAGTACTCGTATGTACGAGTTAAATCAATAACTCGTCTGTACGAGTTACATAAAGTTTAAATTTCTGAATTTGAAGTCAGACATTTCCCTAATTCCACGCAGGTCCAATGGACAAAGCCCACCTCTGCCACTAAGGTTCCTGCCTTGAACCCGCCGTTCACCTTCATCAAGCCGGGCACAGAGCCATCCCCATGAGCAAATACAACCAGATCTATACAGATCTGCTTGCCAGCATCACCACTGAACGCCTGCAACGCGGTACGCGCCTTCCCTCCGAAACCGAACTGATGGACGCCTACCAGGCCAGCCGTGGCACGGTACGCCGCGCCATCGAGCAGTTGCAGGAGCGTGGTTTTGCGCAAAAAATCCACGGCAAGGGCACGTTTGTGTTGTCGCCCAACCCCATTGAGTTCCAACTGGGCGGCATCGTCAGCTTCCACGAAACCCACGCCGACCTGGGTGACGACGTACGCACCGAGGTGGTCGAATTCAGCCAGTTCCCGCTGGAAGGCTCGCTGCTGCAACACATCGAAGCCGCGCCCGGCGCTCTGATTACCCGCATCAAACGGGTACGGCGCATCGGCGGCAAACGCGTGATCCTGGACATCAACCACTTTGTGGCTGACCTGATCCCCGGCCTGGACCGCGACATCGCCGAGCAGTCGATCTATGCGTTTATCGAACAGACGCTGGAGCTGCAGATCAGCTACGCGCAGCGCACTATCGAAGCCCTGCCGCGCAGCAAGGACGACCAGGCGCATCTGGATCTGGATGGGCAAAGCCATGTGATTGTGGTGAGCAACCAGACGTTTTTGCAGGATGGCAGGCAGTTCGAGTACACCGAGTCGCGGCATACGTTGGATAAGTTTTACTTTTCGGATATTGCGCGGCGCTAAAGCCGAAAGAAGATCAAATGTGGGAGCGGGCTTGCCCGCGATGGCGTCCTGTCAGTTATCGATGTGTTGCCTGATAGGCCCTCATCGCGGGCAAGCCCGCTCCCACACTTCGATCAGTGTTGTTTGATCTGGCGTATTCCAGAAACACAAAACCCCGGCACATGGCCGGGGTTTTGTTATTCAGCATTCACCTGCTAGCGCAGGATCACTCCCACTCAATCGTCGCCGGCGGCTTGCTCGACACGTCATACGTCACGCGCGAAATACCTTCGATTTCATTGATGATACGGCCGCTGACAGTCTCCAGCAGCTCGTACGGCAGGTGTGCCCAACGCGCGGTCATGAAGTCGATGGTCTCTACGGCACGCAGCGCAACAACCCACGCGTAACGACGGCCATCACCCACAACACCCACCGATTTCACCGGTTGGAACACCACGAACGCCTGGCTGACCTTGTGGTACCAGTCGGCCTTGCGCAGTTCTTCGATGAAGATGTGGTCGGCGCGACGCAGCAGGTCGGCGTATTCCTTTTTCACTTCACCCAGGATGCGCACGCCCAGGCCCGGGCCTGGGAATGGGTGGCGGTAGACCATGTCGTACGGCAGGCCGAGTTCCAGGCCCAGGCGGCGGACTTCGTCTTTGAACAGTTCGCGCAGTGGTTCTACCAGCTTGAGGTTCATCTCCTCCGGCAGGCCACCCACGTTGTGGTGGGACTTGATCACGTGGGCCTTGCCGCTCTTGGCGCCAGCCGACTCGATCACGTCAGGGTAGATGGTGCCCTGGGCGAGGTACTTGATGTTGTCCAGTTTGTTGGACTGGGCATCAAACACGTCGATGAAGGTGCGGCCGATGATCTTGCGCTTCTTCTCTGGGTCGCTTTCGCCCGCCAGGTTGTTGAGGAACTGGTCCTCGGCGTTGGCGCGGATCACCTTGACGCCCATGTTCTCAGCGAACATGGCCATCACTTGCTCGCCTTCGTGCAGGCGCAGCAGGCCATTGTCGACGAACACGCACGTCAGCTGGTCGCCGATGGCTTTGTGCAGCAGCGCGGCAACCACGGAGGAGTCAACGCCGCCGGACAGGCCGAGCAATACGTTGTCGGTACCGACCTGGGCACGCACGTTGGCGATGGCGTCTTCAGCGATTTTCGACGGAGGCTACAGGGCTTCGCACTGGCAGATGTCGAGAATGAAGCGCGACAGGATACGGCCGCCTTGCTTGGTGTGGGTCACTTCCGGGTGGAACTGCACGCCGTAATAGCCGCGCTCGTCGTTGAACATGCCGGCAATCGGGCAGCTCGGGGTGCTGGCCAGGATGTGGAAGTCTTCCGGCATCTTGGTGACCTTGTCACCGTGGCTCATCCACACGTCGAGGCCGAACAGGCCGTCGGCGTCGATGTGGTCTTCGATGCCGTCCAGCAGGCGGCTCTTGCCGACCACGTCGACACGGGCATAACCGAATTCACGCAGTTCGGAACCTTCAACCTTGCCGCCCAGTTGCTCGGCCATGGTCTGCATGCCGTAGCAGATACCGAAGACGGGCACGCCCAGGTCGAATACGGCTTGCGGGCAACGCGGGCTGTTGGCTTCGTGCACGGACTCGGGGCCACCGGCAAGGATGACGCCTTTAGGTGCGAATTCGCGGATCGCTTCGTCGTCCATGTCGAACGGGTGCAGTTCGCAGTACACGCCGATTTCACGCACGCGGCGGGCGATCAGTTGGGTGTACTGGGAACCGAAGTCGAGGATCAGGATGCGGTGGGCGTGAATGTCGAGGGCCATGAAGTCAGTCTCGTCTAATGAATCAGAAACAACTCGGGGCTGAAAGAACAGCCCCGGTTACTTAACGTTTTGCTGGAAGCCTCAACCTACGCGGTAGTTCGGCGCTTCCTTGGTGATCTGCACGTCGTGGACATGGGATTCAGCCATGCCGGCGCCGGTGATCCGTACGAACTCTGGCTTGGTGCGCATTTCTTCGATGTCGGCGCTGCCGGTGTAGCCCATCGAGGAACGCAGGCCGCCCATCAATTGATGGATGATCGCGCTCAGGGTGCCTTTGTACGGCACACGGCCTTCGATGCCTTCCGGTACGAGCTTCTCGGCGCCTGCCGAGGAGTCCTGGAAGTAACGGTCGGAAGAGCCCTGCGCCTGGGACATGGCGCCCAGCGAACCCATGCCGCGGTAAGCCTTGTACGAACGGCCCTGGAACAGTTCGATCTCGCCTGGTGCTTCTTCGGTACCGGCGAACATCGAGCCCATCATCACGCAGGAAGCACCGGCTACGATGGCCTTGGACAGGTCACCGGAGAAACGGATGCCGCCGTCGGCGATCAACGGAACGCCCGTGCCTTCAAGGGCAGCGGCGACGTTGGCGATGGCGCTGATTTGCGGCACGCCTACACCGGCGACGATACGCGTGGTGCAGATGGAGCCAGGGCCGATACCGACCTTGACCGCATCGGCGCCGGCTTCGGCCAGGGCCTTGGCAGCTGCGCCGGTGGCGATGTTGCCGCCGATAACCTGTACGTCAGGGAAATTCTGTTTGACCCAGCGAACGCGGTCGATCACGCCTTTGGAGTGGCCGTGGGCAGTGTCGACCACCACCACGTCAACACCGGCTGCCACGAGGGCCGAAACGCGATCACCGGTGTCTTTACCGGTGCCGACCGCAGCGCCGACGCGCAGACGACCTTGGTCATCCTTGCTGGCCAGCGGGTAAGCCTTGGCTTTTTCGATGTCGTTGACGGTCATCATGCCTTTGAGGGCGAATTTGTCGTCGACGATCAACACGCGCTCGATGCGGTGCTTGTGCAGCAATTCGCGCACATCGTTCTTGTCGGCGCCTTCCTTGACAGTAACGAGGCGCTCTTTAGGCGTCATCACTTCACGGACGGTGACTTCAAGACGGTTCTCGAAACGCACGTCACGGGAAGTGACGATGCCGACCAGGTCGCCATCGTGCAGTACCGGAACGCCGGAGATGTTGTGCAGGCGGGTCAGGTCGAACAGATCACGCACGGTGGCGTCGGCTTCGATGGTGATTGGATCTTTCACCACACCGGCTTCGTAACGCTTGACCTTGCGCACTTCGGCAGCTTGCTGCTCGATGGTCATGTTCTTGTGGATGATGCCAATGCCGCCTTCCTGAGCCATGGCAATTGCCAAACGGGCTTCAGTGACGGTGTCCATGGCAGCGGAAACCAGAGGAATATTCAGCTCGATGCCACGGGTTAGGCGGGTCTTGAGACTGACTTCGTTAGGAAGCACCTCGGAATAACCGGGCACTAGGAGAATGTCGTCGAATGTCAGAGCTTCTTGGCTGATACGCAGCATCGCGGGGGCTCCCGAGCGGGAAAATGGAAGCGCGCCATTATATACATGCACCCTGTCGGGCTCAATGTAAAACTCTGACAAACTTGGTAATACTGATAGATGGATAAAACTCACGGCTTGATCGTTCCTACGCTCCGCGTGGGAATGCCTCGTTGGACGCTCCGCGTCCGGGGTCAGCGCAAGGCTTCAACCTTGCGCAATGGTGACGCGGAGCGTCACGGGATACATTCCCACGCGGGAGCGTGGGAATGATCGGATTAAAGCTCGACTCTGACCCAACTCATCTTCTGGTCCAGCCAGTCGGCAAATTCGTCGATAAAGCTCTGCTTGAACCCTGCCTCCGCCCAGTTGTTGAAGATGAAACCCAGGTTGGAGAAGCCGCATTCCTGCAGGAACAGAAACCCATTGATGTCATCTTCATGCCCACACAACGGGCAAGTGAAGTTATCGGTGTGGCCGGGCATCCAGTCTTCCAGGCTTTCGAACAGCGCCTCGCCGACTTCTTTAAGGCACTCCGGGCAGCCGGCCTCTTCGAGAAAGCCCTTGGCCGGCGTGTAGATGCAGCGCTTGTAGATGATCTCCAGGCCATTGATCGGCTCGTTGAACGGCAGCGCTTCGGGGTGCAGCACCACGGCGCGGGCGCCGTCGGCCAGGGCGTAGGCCATGCGGTTGCCGGTGCGCCCGCAGGTGGTCAGCTCTTCCTTGATGATGTTCTTGCGCACCAGCCAACGCACGATGGCCCGGGCGCGGGGTTCGTGGACGGGCAAGGTGGAGATTTTGGGGACAAGGATGCTTTGGGAGTTCATGGTGCTTGGGAGCCCTGCGGTGTGGCGACTGCCGACATCGCGGGCAAGCCCGGCTCCCACATTTGGAATGCATTCACCTGTGGGAGCTGGCTTGCCTGCGATGAGGCCTTGAAGCCTGGCAGCTTAATCCCTGCCCCACACAGGTCAAGTGCTCAAATACCGCCCAATCAATGCAATCCCACTGGCCAACACCAACCATGTCACCAAGCGCACAAAGGCTTCGCGGGACATCCGCATCGTCAACCTGCGCCCACACCACAGCCCCAGGGCCATCGCCGGCAACAGGCACAGCGCCAACAACAGCAACGGCAAGTCCGCATACACCCCGGCAATCAGGAACAGACTCAAGCGCACCACCGTGCTGCAACTGATCAACGCACTTTGCGTGGCCCGCGCCGCATCCTTGGGCAAACGGCTGTTGAGGTAGATCGCATATAAAAAGCCGCCGCTGCCGAACAGCGCACCAAACAGGCCGCCGACGATGCCCATTGGAATCGACCAACCTTTGGAAAGCTGGGTGGGCCGCGCCTTCACCGACAAGCTGTAGATCGCATAGGCGCTGATAAACACCCCCATCAGCAGCAGCAACAGATCCGAATGCAGGTTGAGCAGAAAGATCACACCCAGCGTACAACCGATGGCCATGCATGGCAGCAACCAGAGCAGCTCGGGCTTGTTCACGTCTCGCCGCGATTGCAGCAGATTGCCAAAGGCCGCGACAAAATCCAGCAGCACCAGCAGCGGGATAATCTTCGACAGCGGCATAAACACAATCAGGATCGGCCCCGCCACCAGCGCCGTGCCAAAGCCTGCAATACCGAAGACGATATAGGCCAGCACCACACCCAGGCCGATGACCAGCCAATCGACACCACTGAACGACCACTGGCTCATCAGCTCAACCGGGCTCATGTCGTATTCCTTGAAAGAGATAACCAACACTTTAGCCATCGCCGAGTGTTGCGACTAATATCTTCAAAGCCATCCACTTATCTTGAAAAGGCATGACAAGTGATCTCGACCCGCCAACTGCGCTACTTCGTAGAGATCGCCGACAGCGGCAGCTTCAGCGCCGCCGCCGAGCGTTTGTTCGTGGCGCAATCGGCCCTGAGCCGCCAGATCAAGGCGCTGGAAACCCAGCTGCAAACCCCTTTGTTTGAACGCACCGCGCGCCAGCCCCGGCTGACGGCGGCGGGCGAAGCCTTTTACCCGAGGGCGCGCAACCTGCTGAGCGAGCTGCTCAAGGCCAGCGAGATGGCCACCCTGGTTGGCAAGGGTCAGCTTGGCACCCTGCGCCTGAGCCATTCGAGCACCGTGCCGATGAGCGGGCCATTGCTGCATGGCATCAGCACCTGGCTGCAGCGTTGCCCCGGCGTATCGATGGATATCGTCAAACTGTCTTCCGAGGCGCAACTTGAAGAAATTGCCGACGGGCGCCTGGAAGTCGGCCTTTTACGGTTACCGGTGCTGCGACAGCGCGAAGGCGTGCGCGTGGTGCCTTTATATAGCGAACAACTGTTGCTGGCTGTGCCGCCCAATCACTCGCTGGCCCGCAGTAATAACCCGATCGAACTGGAGCAACTCAAGGACGAAGCGTTTATCTCGATCCCCCATCCCCAACGCGGCGGCCTGAGTTATCTGTCGGCCGAGCTGTGCATGCGTGCAGGATTTTTCCCCAAGGCGGCGCGGGTGATGTCGCGCAAAACCACGCAGTTGCAACTGATCCAGGCCGGATTCGGTATTGCCCTGTTACCAAAATCCATGCAGGACATAGCGCCGGCCAACCTGCACTTTTTGTCCCTGGCGGACCCGGACTGCTTGAGTACCGTGGCCCTTGCCTGCGCGCAGGCGCCGAGCGCACTGGTGGAGCAATTCTGCCAAACCTTGCACGAATGCCTATAAACTGCCGCCCATGATTAAAGATCGCTCCTCATGATTAAAGATCCGTTTGCCCGCTTGGGCCTGGACCGCGAAGTCCTGACTGTCAGCCAGCTCAACGGTCGCGCGCGGGTGTTGCTGGAAGACGTGTTCACCAATATCTGGGTCGAAGGCGAGATCTCCAACCTCGCCCGCCCGGCTTCCGGCCATGTGTATTTCACCCTCAAGGACAGCGGCGCCCAAGTGCGTTGCGCGCTGTTTCGCAACAACGCCGCGCGGGTGCGCCAGGCGTTGAAGGACGGCCTGGCGGTGAAGGTGCGCGGCAAGGTCTCGCTGTTCGAAGGCCGGGGCGACTACCAACTGATCCTCGACACCGTGGAACCTGCTGGCGATGGCGCGCTGCGTTTGGCCTTTGACGCGTTGAAGGAAAAGCTCAGCGCCGAAGGCCTGTTCAGCGCCGAGCGCAAGGTGCCGCTGCCGGCGCACCCTCGGCGCATTGGGATTATCAGCTCGCCGACGGGCGCGGTGATTCGCGACATCATCAGCGTGTTCCGTCGTCGTGCGCCGAACGTTGAACTGACACTGATCCCCACCGCCGTACAGGGCCGCGAAGCCATCCCGCAGATTGTGCGCGCGCTGAAAATGGCGGATGCGCGCGGTTTCGACGCGTTGATCCTGGCCCGAGGCGGCGGTTCGCTCGAAGACCTGTGGTGCTTCAACGAAGAAGCCGTGGCCCGCGCGGTGGATGCCTGCGTGACGCCCATCGTCAGCGCCGTCGGCCATGAAACCGACGTGTCGATCTGCGACTTTGTGGCCGACGTGCGCGCCCCCACGCCCTCCGCCGCCGCCGAATTGCTCGCGCCAGATGCCAGCCACTTGGTGCGCCAAGTCGAAAACCTGCACCGCCGCCTGGTGATGCTGATGCGCAACCGCCTGAGCCATGATCGCCTGCGCCTGGAAGGCATGGCCCGCCGCCTGCGTCACCCTGGCGAACGTCTGCGCCAGCAAGCCCAGCGTTTGGACGACCTGGACATGCGCCTGCGCCGCGCCTTCGAGCGCAGCCTCAATACCCGTCGCGAACGCCTGATCCGCCTCGAAACCCGCCTCGCAGGCCAACACCCCGGCCGTCAACTGGCGTTGCTGCGCCAGCGCCTCGATAGCCTCGCAGAACGCCTGCCCCGCGCCATGCGCGAAGGCCTTAAGGCACGCCGCCTGCAACTGCAAAGCCAGGTGCAGACGTTGCAGGTGGTCAGCCCGCTGGCCACCCTGGGCCGTGGCTACAGCATCTTGCTGGACGAGCGCGGCCAGGCGATCCGCAACGCCGCGCAAACCCACACCGGCCAGCGCCTCACTGCGCGCCTCGGTGAAGGCCAATTGCAGGTGCGGGTGGAAGATAACCACCTGACGCCCGTCACCCTTTCGTTACTGGATTGATTGATGCCACGTTTATTTAGCCTGCTGATGCTCTTGTGCCTGACCTTCAACGCCCACGCCGACAGCTACATCACGCGGTTGCTGAACAAGCCGGTGCCGGGTGGCGTCGCGGTGATTGACCTGGGCACTTCAACGGCCGCGCCTAAAGCCACCTACCAGAACCGGCCGGTGCTGGTGGTCAAGGAGCAGAACAACTGGCTGGCGATTGTCGGGATCCCGCTGACCGTCAAACCCGGTACCGAGCGCATCACCAGCGGCGGGCAGAACTTGCCGTTTGTGGTGGGCTTCAAGAAATACCCCGAACAGCACATCACCTTGAAGAACAAAAGCCAGGTGAACCCGGCCCCGGCGCAACTCAAGCGCATCGAGGGCGAACTGGCCGTGCAGCTCAAGGCTTACCGCAGCTTCAGCCCGAACACACCGAGCAACCTGCTGCTGGACAAACCGGTCAACGGGCCACTGTCGAGCAAGTTCGGCGTGCGCCGCTTCTTTAATGGCGAGGAACGCAACCCGCATTCGGGCCTGGACTTTGCCGTGGGCGCGGGCACGCCGATCAAGACGCCGGCGGCGGGCAAGGTGATCCTCACCGGCAATTACTTCTTCAACGGCAACACCGTGTTCGTCGACCATGGCCAGGGCTTTATCAGCATGTTCTGCCATATGTCGAAGATCGACGTAAAAGTCGGCAACCAACTGGCACGCGGCGCGGTGGTGGGCAAGGTCGGTTCCACTGGCCGTGCAACCGGGCCGCATATGCATTGGAACATCAGCCTTAACGATGCGCGGGTCGACCCGGCGATCTTTATTGGCGCGTTCCAGCCCTGATAAAAATATTCAACCTACCGGCGGCGGCGCGGCATAGGTATCTACGCAACTTTTAAAAGCAGCCTATTTCTCCTGTGGCGAGCAGGCTTGTCCTGCGTTGGGCTGCGAAGCGGCCCCAAAAACAGACGCTGAGTACTTTCAGCAAAATTGCCGTGCCTGTACTGGGGCCGCTTCGCAGCCCAAC
>NZ_VBVZ01000819.1 GCF_005863185.1 Pseudomonas edaphica | reverse complement strand
CCTCACCCCGATCAGCGCCGGGCAGGTGTTGTTCGATGGCGTCGACATGGCCCGGGGCAGTGCTATCGACATCGCCCGCCTGCGGCATGAAACCGCAATGATTTTCCAAGACCCCTACGCTGCCCTGAACCCGCGACACAGCATTGGCGAAACCCTTGCCGAAGTGCTGCGGGTGCAGCGCAAGGTCGCCCCGGAGCAGATACCGGCTCGCGTGGTCGAGCTGCTTGACCTGGTAGGCCTGCGCCCTGAACTCGCCAGCCGTAAACCCGGCTCCCTCAGCGGTGGCCAGTGCCAGCGCGTCGGCATCGCCCGCGCCCTGGCGGTGGAGCCGCGTCTGATCATTGCCGATGAATGCGTGGCGGCACTGGATGTGTCGATTCAGGGCCAGATCATCAACCTGTTGCTGGCGCTGCAACAGCGCATGAACCTGGCGATTCTGTTTATCGCCCATGACCTGGCCATCGTGCGGCGCCTGTGCGACCGCGTGGCGGTGATGTACCTGGGCAAAATCGTCGAAGAAGGGCCAGTGGAAGCAGTGTTTACTGCGCCACGCCATCCGTATACGGCGGCGTTGATCGAGGCGATTCCCGAGATCGATCCGCACCGGCCGTTGCCCGCAGAACCGTTGCCCGGTGAGCCCCCGAGCCCGCTGAAGTTGCCCACCGGCTGCGCCTTTCACCCGCGCTGCCGGCATGCCCGGACGATGTGTTCCGTGGTGTTGCCGCCGACCCATTACCTGCACGAGCATCGGTACAGTTGCGTGCTTGAAGAACCTCTGTTTTGACCCACTTCTGCCATTCATGAACAAGGAGTTATGACATGCAATCGCGCCACTTGAAGTTGCTCGCCGCCGCGACACTGACCGCCTGGTCCCTCACTGCCGGGCTGGCCCACGCCGCCGGCGTGCTGACCATCGGCTGCCGTGAAGACAGCACCACGTTCGACCCGATCAAAAGCGCACAGAACCGCGATACGTGGGTGTTCGCCAACGTCTACGACACCTTGGTGCGCGTGGATAACCTGGGCACCAAGATGGAACCGGGCCTGGCTGAAAGCTGGGAGATTTCCAAGGACGGCCTGACCTACACCTTCAAGCTGCGTGACGCCAAGTTCTCTGATGGCTCGGCGATCACCGCCGATGACGCGGCGTTCAGCCTGTTGCGCATCCGCGACAACAAGGCGTCGCTGTGGGCAGATCCGTTCAGCCTGATCAGCACGGCCAAGGCCAGCGACCCGCAGACCCTGGTGGTCACGCTGAAAACCCCGGCTGTGGCCTTCCTCTCGCAACTGGCTTCGCCGACGGTATCGATCCTGTCGCAAAAAGCCATGACCACGATGGGCGAAGACGCCTACTCGGAAAACCCGGTGACCTCCGGCGCGTTTACCGTGGAGGAATGGCGCAAGGGCGACCGCGTGATCCTCAAAAAGAACCCGAACTTCTGGCAGGCCAGGAACGTGAGTCTGGATGGCGTGGAGTGGGTCTCGGTCACCGACGACAACACGCGCATGCGCATGGTGCAGAACAACGAGCTGGACACGGCGATCTTCGTGCCGTTCTCCCGCGTGGAAGAGCTGAAGAAAGACAAAAGCGTGGTGATCCATGCCGACCCGTCGACCCGCGAAGATCACCTGCTGATCAACCACGCCCACGGCCTGCTGGCCAAGCCGCAGGTGCGCGAGGCGCTGGACATGGCCATCGACAAGCAGTCGCTGGTCAAGAGCGCCACGTACGGCCAAGGCACCGTGGCCTATTCCTACATCCCCAAAGGCTCGTTGTACCACTACGCCAACAACCTGCAACGCCCGTATGACCCAGCCGCCGCCAAGAAACTGCTGGAAGAGGCTGGTGCCAAGGACTTGAAACTCAACTACGTGGTCAATGCCGGCAACGAAGCTGACGAGCAGATTGCGGTGATCATCAAGGACCAGTTGGCCAAGGTCGGCGTGACCGCCAACCTGCAAAAGGTCGACCCGACCCAAAGCTGGCAGATGCTGGTGGACGGTGAGTACGATATTTCGGTGATGTACTGGACCAACGACATCCTCGACCCGGACCAGAAGACCACTTTCGTGCTCGGCCATGACACCAACCAGAACTACATGACCCGCTACAAGAACGACAAGGTCAAGGAACTGGTAGCGCAGGCGCGGATCGAGGCCGACCCGGCCAAGCGGGAGCAGATGTATGTGGAGTTGCAGAAGCTGGCGAAGCAGGATGTGAACTGGATTGACCTGTACTACAGCCCGTACATCAAC
>NZ_VBVZ01000818.1 GCF_005863185.1 Pseudomonas edaphica | reverse complement strand
CCTGCTCGCTCAGCAACCCCGCGTAATACTTCAACTGAATCCGCGCCAGCAAATACGCATGCCGTGCGCTCGCCCAGTCCGGCATCGAGGTTGATTTTCAATTGATATCTAATCTGATGCTGTGCCGGTATGCCTCAGAATAAGCGTTCGATAATCGAACACATCAGCCGCCTTCAATTGACCAAATTAACCATCCAGTACATTTTATCCGCACAACCAATAATAAGTGTGGAGAGACCTTTATGCCGCCCATCGTGCTGGTGCTCAACGGCCCCAACCTCAACCTGCTCGGCACCCGCGAGCCTGCTACCTACGGGCATGAGACCCTGGCCGACATCGCCGCACTGTGCGGTCGCAGCGCGGAAAACCTGGGGTTGAAAATCGAATTTCGCCAGACCAACCACGAAGGTGAACTGCTCGACTGGATCCACGGCGCCCGCGCCCGTTGCGCCGGTATCGTGATCAACCCGGCGGCCTGGACCCACACCTCCGTAGCGATTCGCGACGCACTGGTGGCCAGTGAAGTGCCGGTGATCGAAGTGCATTTATCCAACGTGCATGCGCGCGAGGCGTTCAGGCATCACTCGTTTGTGTCGCCCATTGCCAAGGCGGTGCTCGCAGGCTTCGGCAGCCATGGTTATCACCTGGCGCTGGAACACTTCAGCCACACCCTCAAAGGATCCGCCCGATGAAACCGCGCATCCTCGCCGGCCTGATCGGCGCCGGCATCCAAGCCTCCCGCACGCCCGCCCTGCATGAACAGGAAGGCGACGCCCAAGGCTTGCGCTACCTGTATCAGTTGATCGATCTGGACGCGCTGCAACTGAACATCAACGCCCTGCCCGACCTGCTGGACGCCGCTGAATTGATGCGTTTTACCGGCTTGAACATTACCTACCCATGCAAGCAGGCAGTGCTGGCATTGCTCGATGAATTGTCTGACGAGGCACGAGGCATTGGCGCCGTCAACACCGTGGTGTTCAAGGACGGCAAGCGTATTGGCCACAACACGGATTGCCTGGGGTTTGCCGAAGGTTTCCGGCGCAACTTGCATGACGTCGCGCGAGAACGGGTGGTACAGATGGGCGCCGGCGGTGCGGGCGCAGCTGTGGCCCATGCCTTGTTGGCCGAAGGCGTGCAGCACTTGAGTATTTTTGACGTGGACATGGCCCGCGCCCGCGACCTGGTGGATAACCTTGCGCAGCGTTTTGGTGCCGGTCGTGCCCAGGTCGGCACCCACCTGGAAAACGCCATGGCCGAAGCGAATGGCTTGGTGAACACCACGCCCATGGGCATGGCCAAGCTGCCCGGCACGCCGGTACCGCCTGCGCTGTTGCGAGCCGAATTGTGGGTCGCGGAAATCGTGTATTTCCCGCTGGAAACCGAACTGCTGCGCAGCGCCCGCGCCCTGGGTTGCCGAACGCTGGACGGCGGCAATATGGCGGTGTTTCAGGCGGTGAAGGCGTTTGAGTTGTTCAGTGGCCAAACACCGGATGTGCAGCGAATGCTGGCGCACTTTCAGAATATGAATAGCTGACTGCCGAAACTGAATCAAAAAATGTGGGAGCTGGCTTGTTGTGGCGAGCAAGCTTGCTTGCGCTGGGGTGCGAAGCGCCCCCAAAAAAGCCGGAGACTGCTGCGCAGTCAGCGGGAGCAAGCTCCCTCGCCACAACAAACCAGCTCCCACACTGGTTGCATTCCAGATTGGGAATCGGGTGAATTCAAGCCTGCAAGTACCGCATCACCGACTCACAAATCATCTCCCGATGCCGCTGTTTAATCGCTTCATCGGACAGCTCGATCTGAAAAATCTCACTGAACGTATGGCGGTTGGACACCCGGTAAAAGCTGAATGAGTTGATCAGCAGGTGCACATCCAGAGGCTCCAGCCCTTCGCGAAACACCCCCATCTCGGCACCCCGCCGCAATGTGGCGCCCAGTGCTTCGAGGATGTTGCTGTTCATCGCCTTGATTGAATCCGAGCGCTTCACGTATTCCGCGTTGTGGATATTTTCGATGCTGACGATGCGCACGAAATCCACATTCTGGTCGTGGTGATCAAAGGTGAATTCCACCAGACGACGGATCGCCTCACGCGGCTCCAGGGCCGTGAGGTTCATGCGGGTTTCGGTGTTGCGGATATCGCCGTAGAGTTTTTCCAGCACCTCGACGTACAACTGCTCCTTGCTGCCGAAGTAGTAATAGATCATGCGTTTGGAGGTGTGGATACGCTGGGCGATCGCATCAACGCGCGCGGC
>NZ_VBVZ01000817.1 GCF_005863185.1 Pseudomonas edaphica | reverse complement strand
CCTCGATAGACACTCCCAACTCACGCTGCAGTGCCACGAGATAATCCGCTGTAAGTCCTTCAAAACTCGAGTGGTCGTTGATGATCCGGTAGGGCGGCAAGGATTCAATGCTCACGCCGACGATCAATGCATGCTTGCGCTTGAGCCAGGCCCGTTCTTGCTCGTTGAGCTGGATTTTCACGGCGTTAAGCGCTTGTCGCGCCTTAGGCTGAAGGTCACCGGTTTCGGCAAGAACCTGACTGCAAATCCCGAACATCAGCACAAAGAGGAGGGCACTAATTTGGGGAAATATCGTCTTCACGAACTCAGGCTCAGATGAGGTTATGTTGTTTGGCGATGTTAGCCAACTCCACTACCGAGGTGACGTTTAACTTCATGAGAATGTTGATTTTATGGCCGCTGATCGTTTTGGTACTGAGGTTGAGTTTCTGCGCAATATCGCGGTTGGAAAACCCTTCAGCCAGCAACCGCATCACATGCATTTCTCGATCTGTTAGATTTTCCAGGGCCCCAGCTTCCCCTGTTGCAGAGGTTCCCGAGAAAAACGGCATGACATCCCTTGGGAAGAGCACGTAGCCGTCGGCGACTGTTTCGATCGCCTTGAGCAATTGGGCTGTGGGTTCGCTTTTGCTGACAAACCCACTGGCGCCGGCTTGAAAGCAGCGACTGGCAAAGGTGTCTTTGGTCTGTGATGTGTAGACGAGCACGCGGGTTTCAAGTTTTTCCCGCACGATACGTTTCAAGACCGTCAGGCCGTCCACTTTTTCGAGGCCAATGTCGAGAATTACCACGTTTGGCTTCAACGACTCGATCAGTTGGACGGCGTCGGCTCCGTCGGAGGTCTCGCCTATTATCTCGAATCCGATGGACTCAAGGGCTACGCGAATACCGTGACGGACCATTGGGTGATCATCGACGATCAGTACTTTTTTTCTCATTTTTCAGTTGCTTAGCCTTATGGAATGCAGAAGGGGGATTCAGGAGTACACCGCGCTATTTCCATGCGACTCGGTACTGACCTGGTTGAGTATGGTTGAATTTTTTACGTCAACAGTCTGTTTATCTTAGTGAGCCATTATTGCAGACCCGGTATGCGCTCAGCTCCAGGTTTTGCGCTCAACAGAGGGGCGAAATTTCTTGCTGGAAATCGAGAAAGATCTTGCTTCTGTTGTGAGTAGTACGCTTTTTTGAAATCCAAGAAAAACCAAGGAAATGCCGAGATTTATCCCGTAGGCCCATCGACGACAACGGGATACTTTGGCGTTTTTCGAGGAGCGAGCAGTGCACACCGGATCGGGGAGAATTCTTATCGTCAGCAAGAATCCCAGCACGCTTTTTGCCTATGCCCGCACGCTCAATCATCTGGGGTATTTCTTGCTCTGCTTGTGCAACAACGTCAGTGAGGTGGTCGATGCTCTGGAAGCGGGCAAGCACTTTGAATACTTGGTGTATGACGCATTTGACCTGCCTAACGACGCAGAGAATTTGAAATTGTTTACCCGATACCGCGCGATCTTATCGGTTGTTGCGATTGCCGACGTAAATTCTCAACAGCGTCAAAACCTGATTCTCTGGGCGAAAGCTCATGACATTCCCCTTCGAGGGG
Source organism: Pseudomonas edaphica (assembly GCF_005863185.1). Classification (GTDB taxonomy): domain Bacteria; phylum Pseudomonadota; class Gammaproteobacteria; order Pseudomonadales; family Pseudomonadaceae; genus Aquipseudomonas; species Aquipseudomonas edaphica. The sequence continues at coordinate 656 of NZ_VBVZ01000817.1, read as the reverse complement.
TTCTGCAAACACCTCTGCGTCCGTTGGAGCTTTATGCGTTGATAGGATGTGGTCGCAATGGCTCCTTGCTCAATTTACCACTGGGTAACTGAAATTCTTATATTTGACCAAGAGGAAGTTATGACGCTTGCAATGGCTGGTTTGGATGATGCAACGCCGATGGATGACACTTTAGCGTTTCAAAAAACAGCACGGAGCCGACGGTCTTTCCGTGGTTTTTTAAACACCCCTGTACCTGATCACATCCTTCAAGAAGTTCTGAAAGACGCCCAGTGCGCGCCTTCCAACTGCAATACCCAGCCGTGGAACGTGCATATAGTCAGTGGCCAGAAATTAGTAGAGCTGTCGCAGGTTCTTCACGCGAAAAATGCAGCTGGCGAATTCACTCCTGACTTTTCATTCGATATGGACGCTTTCTACGGCATTTATGCGGATCGTAAGAACGCGCAGGGCAAAGCCTATTACGAGGCGATGAACATCACGCGCGAGGATGAGGCGGGGCGCCGTCAAGCAACAGCCTTGAATTTTTCCTTTTTCAACGCACCCCAGGCGGTCTTTTTATTTATGCCGGTTTTTGGTGACAGTGTCCGGACGGCCGGAGATATTGGTATGTATGGTCAAACCTTTCTCTTATCGCTTGCTGCTCGGGGCTTAGG
>NZ_VBVZ01000816.1 GCF_005863185.1 Pseudomonas edaphica | reverse complement strand
CCGCAGAAGAGCAGGATAAGCCGGTAACTGCTCATCCGATCCACCAGAAAGCCGCCATACAGGCTCAGCAGCGAGCCAATGATCAGTGTGCTGCCGATCACCAAGCCGATATCGGCGATGCTCAAGCCAAAGTGGCTCGACAAATAGATGACCAGGTAGGGCAGGGTGATTGCGCGGGCGAGCGTCAGTATCAGCGAGGCGCTCAATAGCAGGTTGAGGGTGGCGGGGTAGTTTTTCAGCGTGGCCAGCATTCGAGCCTCAGAGTCCATTTATCAGAGTACAAGCAGCTTACCTTTGAACCGAGTTCTGATTTAGGATGGTTTTTATCCAGATGCAGGAACTCAATTCATGAATAAGGGCTGTGCATGTTTTCTTCAGAGCGCCTGAAGGGCATCGATGTATTCGTCTGTGTCGCGCAGTACGGCAGCTTTACGGCGACCGCCGGGAAAATGAACCTGACCGCTTCGGCCGTGAGTAAAAGCATTGCGCGCCTGGAAGCCCGTCTGGGTGCCCGACTGTTCCACCGCACCACGCGCAGGTTGTCGCTGACCGATGCCGGCGTTGCCTACCTGCGCACCTGCACCGGCGTATTAACCGACCTGGAAGAAGCCGAATGGGCATTGCAGGCTGAAAACACCGAACTGCGCGGGCGTGTGCGCATCGACCTGCCCGGCGCCTTTGGCCAGGTACAGGTACTGCCGATCCTGCTGCCGTGGCTGAACACTCATCCATTGCTGACCCCGCACATCTCCTTCTCTGATGGCTTTGTCGATCCGTTCAAGGAAGGAGTGGATATCGTCGTGCGCATCGGCGACGACCCGGCCTGGCCGGAGACGGTAGGGCACCAGTTACTTACCCGAGAGTGGCATGTTTTATGTGCGTCCCCTGCGTATCTCACTCGCCACGGCATCCCACAGTCCGAGCGTGACCTTGAACAGCATCAGTGCATTGCCTACGGCTGGGTCGATGGTCGCGTCAGCCACTGGCAGCACGCCGGCGAACATGGCGCGACACTGCACAGCCACGTGCAGCCGCAACTGGTGATCGGCCATGGCAACGGCCTGAAGATGGCTGCGCTGGCCGGCTGCGGTATTGCACAACTGCCGTCGTGGCTGATTGAGCAACACTTGCAGGACGGGTCGCTGGTGCAAGTCTTGCCGCAATGGGCAAGTGAAGGGATGGGCATCAGTGTCGCCTGGGTCAAAAGCCGCCACGCGTTGCCCAAGGTGCGAGCGGTAGTGGAGGTGCTGGTTGCAGGGTTGGGCGCGGTTGAGTGACACTCCTTGATTTTCCGAACAAATTTTCCACAGGATGCGCAGATGCCAAACCTCCCGACACCGCCTTCCACGGGCGACGATCCTTACCTTTGGCTGGAAGACGTCGACAGCACGCAGGCGCTGGATTGGGTGCGCGCACAAAACCTCAAGGCCCACGCCCGACTCGCCGAATCCGCGCCTTTCAAGGCGATGCAGGCCGACCTGCTGGCGGTGCTCGATTCGGACAGCAATATCCCGTACGTGGAAAAAATCGGCGCCCACTATTACAACTTCTGGGTCGACGCCGCCCACCCTCGCGGCCTGTGGCGGCGGACCACGCTTGCGCAATATCGCAAGGCGCAACCGGTCTGGGAAACCGTGCTGGACATCGACGCGTTGAATGCCCTGGAAGGTGAAAATTGGGTCTGGCACGGTGCCGACTGCCTGCATCCTGGCTATCAACGCGCCCTGGTCGCACTGTCCCGTGGCGGCGCGGACGCGAGTGTCACGCGCGAATTCGACCTGGTCGAAAAAGCCTGGGTCAATGATGGCTTCGAGTTGCCCGAATCCAAGGGTGGGCTGGGCTGGATCGACCACGATAACGTGTATGTGTTTACCGACTTCGGTGCAGACAGCATGACCCGCTCGGGTTACCCGCGCATCGTCAAGCAATGGCAGCGCGGTACGCCCCTGAGTGCCGCGACGATCGTCTACGAAGGCCGGCACGACGATATGTATATCGCGGCGATGCACGACAGCACGCCGGGTTACGAGCGTGATTTCGTCAGCCGCACCCTGGCGTTCTACAACAACGAACTGTACCTGCGCGCCCCGGATGGCACGCTGAGCAAAATCGACGCGCCGAACTCGGCCGACAAGTCGGTGCACAAAGACTGGTTGCTCCTGCAATTGCGTGATGATTGGGCGGTGGGTGATGGCTATGTGGCCGGCTCGTTGCTGGCGATCAACTTTGCACGCTTCATGGCCGGCGCGCGGGATTTCGACCTGTTGTTC
>NZ_VBVZ01000815.1 GCF_005863185.1 Pseudomonas edaphica | reverse complement strand
CGACGGTGCCTTGGGTGCCTTGCTGGATGCCGTTGATCATCTGCTCGATTTCTTCGGTGGAGTCCTGGGTGCGTTGCGCCAGCGAGCGCACCTCGTCGGCCACCACTGCAAACCCACGCCCGGCCTCACCTGCGCGGGCGGCTTCGATGGCGGCATTCAGCGCCAGCAGGTTGGTTTGCCCGGCGATGCCGCGGATCACTTCCAGCACTTTGCTGATGTCCTGGGCTTGTACGGCCAACCCTTCGGCCTTGTTCGAGGCGCCGAGCACTTCGTCCACCAGGTTCTGGATCGAGCTGATGGTTTCGCTGATCTGGTAATGACCGTGCTTGCTGTCTTCGTCGGAGGCCTTGGATGCCTCGGCGCTGGACACCGCATTGGCCGCGACTTCGTCCACCGCCGCGCTCATCTCGTTGACGGCGGTGGCGGCCTGTTCGATCTCATCGTTCTGCGCTTGCAAGCCACGGGTGCTCTGCTCCATCACCGAACTCATCTCTTCGGCTGCGGACGCCAGTTGCTGCGCCGACTCGCTGATGCCATGGAGGGTGGTGCGCAACTGGTCCTGCATGGTGGCCAGGGCCGTCAACAGTTGCGCCGGTTCGTCGCTGCCTTTGACCACGACGGGCTGGCTCAAATCACCACCGGCAATGGTGCGCGCCACGGCCAGGGCCTGGCCCAGCGGGGCGGTGATGCTGCGGGTCAGCAGCCAGGCGAGCAACAAGGTCGCGATCAGCGCGCACACAATGATCAGGCCGACCACCCACTGTGCGCTGGTATACATCTGCGCCGCCGCGTCTGCTGCGGTTTCCACGCCTTTCTGGTTGAAGGTAATCATGTCCTCCAGGCTTTTATTCAGGAGCGTGCCCTGCGGGCCGAGGCGCGTGCTGAGCAGGTCGATGGCGTCTTGCTGCTGGTCCTTGTCGACCAGCTCCACCATCTGGCTGACGATACTGTTGTAAGTGTTCACATTGATGTTGAGCTGCTTGAGCATGGCGCGTTCGTCGTCGCCGCTGAGCAGGTCTGCGTGGTGCTCCAGCAGGGTGTTGAGTTCGCTGCGCTGGTTGGCGATCAGGCTTTTGCTGTTGTCGCGGATCCGTGATTCGTCAGTGGTCGCCATGCGCATCGACTCCAGGCGGATGCTGGCGATGCAGGCGGCAGCGTCGTGGATGTTCTCGATGCTCGGCATCCACGATTCTTCAATCACCAACGCGCTTTCGCACAGCTTGGCCATCTGCCCCAGGCCAAACATTCCGACGATCACCAGCATGCTGGCCAACACCCCAAAACTCAGGCTGGCGCGCAGACCGATCGGCATATTCCTCAATGACATCTTAGTGCTCCTTAGGCGGTTTGAACCGGTTCCCTTGTCGGTCTTCAGACCTTGTTAGGTTGGGAAGGGCGCGCTATATATCAAAGTGCCATCAAGGTGGTAATCGGGGTTTCCCCTAAGTGGTATCAAGGGTGTTACATACGTTGAGAATTCACAGGTTTGCGCGGTTTCCTGGCAACGAGCGTCAAGCCCCGCAGCTCGAGGCCTGTAGCGGTGGGCGGCGCGACTTTATAGTGTTTTTGCTGACCGTACGGTCGATTGGTGAAAATTGAAAATAAATGTACAAATTGCATGATGTTGTACAGTCAGGCCGTGCAAATCATCCTTCTCCTGCCTCGATTCACTGGCTAAGCTCAGGCATCCAGATACCCGTTCGAGGTTTCCCGCATGTCGCCATCCGCCCCTGCCATTGCCCGCATGATCCTCGATGGCTTCGACGATTACCGTGAGCACTTTCGCCAGATCACCGACGGCGCTCGCGAGCGTTTCGAAAAGGCTCAGTGGCAACAAGGGCAGGCGGCGTCGGCGGCGCGGATCAATTTGTATGAAGAGAAGGTCGCTGAAGTCACGGCGCGTCTGCGTGCCCACTTCGATGAGGCGGCGTTGCTGGCAGTGGACGAGTGGCCATTGGTCAAAAGCGCGTACATCGGCCTGATCGACCTGCGTTTTGACGATGAGCTGTCCGAGACCTGGTACAACTCGATCTTTTGCGGGCTGTTCAGCCATGACCTGATCAGCGACGGCTGCATGTTCATCCACACCACGCGGCCCAGCCTGCGCCGGGCACGTGCGGCGCAAACCCGTACCTATAAGCCTGCGGGTGACCTGGCGGCGACGCTGGCGCAGATCTTCGCCGATTACCGCTTCAGCGAAGCCTACGCCGACCTCGACGGCGACCTGCGCCGCCTCCAGGCGCAGTTGCGCGAAAACCTGCCGGATTGGGTGTGCAAAGA
>NZ_VBVZ01000814.1 GCF_005863185.1 Pseudomonas edaphica | reverse complement strand
CCAGGAGTAATTGACTGATATCAGGAGTAACGGTCCATGACCAAGTCTTATGGCGTAGCGGGTGCGGTGGCGTCTTTTTGGAGTCGCCGGATGTCCTTGCGGGGGCGAAGGTTGAGTTCGGATGAGGTGGAGTTGCTGGCGCAGTATCGTGCCCTGACCGAAAACGATCAGGTGGCGATGCGCTACTTGATTGGCGCAATGAAGAGCGTGTCGCGGTTTTAACGGCATAAGCTCGTTCCCACGCTCTGCGTGGGAATGCAGCCCAGGACGCTCCGCGTCCTGCTATCACCACGGGATGCGCTCCCACGCGGGAGCGTGGGAGCGCTCTGTTGGCGCGTATCAGCTGTACTTACGCTGGTCCGATGCCGGCGGGAAGTACTGATACAGCCAGGTTTCACTCAAGGTGCGGTCCTGGGTGCGGATAAACAGCCGCAGTTCCACCGGCTCCACACTGTCGCTGGTCGGGTACCAATCGAACAGAATGCGATAGCCCTTGATGTTGTCCAGCACCAGCACACTGAAGTCTTTGACTTCCCCGTGGGAGCAGGTCACCACCGGCTCGATCCCGGTGCCGGCCGGCAGGCGATCCAGACCACCGCCCTTGAAATCCACGGCAAAGCGGCGCGCCCACACTTCGGGGTAATGCTCGCCCGGTGCCCAGCCTTCGGTAAAACCGCCCATGCCGGAACGGGTGGCATCCACTTGCGCCAGCGGTGTGCTCACCGGCGGCAGCGCGCTCCAGTACAGCTTGTAGCCATAGTTGAGTGATTCGCCTGCGGCCACGGGCTTTTTTGGGGTCCAGAAGGCCACGATGTTGTCCAGGGTTTCGCCGGTGGTGGGGATTTCCAGCAGGTCGATCGAGCCTTCGCCCCAGGCGGTGGTGGGTTCCACCCACAGGCTAGGGCGCTTGCTGTACCAGTCCACAGTGTCCTGGTAGCTGGCGAACTCATGGTCGGTCTGTACCAGGCCGAAACCTTTCGGGTCGGTGTCGGCAAAAGCGTTGAACTGCAGCTTGGCCGGGTTGTTCAGTGGACGGCAGATCCACTCGCCGTTGCCACGCCACATGGCCAAACGGTCCGAGTCGTGGATTTGCGGGTGGATGGTGTCGCACATCCGGCGTTCATGGGTACCGCAGCTGAACATGCTGGTCATCGGCGCGATGCCCAGTTGCTCGATGGCGGTGCGCGCATTGATATGCGCGTCGATGGCCATGACCACCTGGCTGGCCTGGCAGTCGATGTCAAAGCGATAGGCGCCGGTGGCGCTTGGCGAGTCGAGCAGGGCGTAGACCACAAAACGCGTGGCGTCCTTGCTCGGGGTTTCGAACCAGAACTGCGTGAAGTCGGGGAATTCCTCGCGTTTTTTCGCGTAGGTATCAATCGCCAGACCGCGTGCGGAGAGGCCGTACTGGCCGGTTGCGTCCACCGCACGGAAGTAACTGGCGCCGAGAAACGACAGCACGTCATGGCGATCCAGTTCCGGCGCCTTGAACAGCTTGAAACCGGAGAAACCCAGGTCGCCGGTCAGCTGCTTGGTGTCCACCGTGGTCTTGGCATAGTTGAACAGCGACGGGCGGAAATGCACCTCGCGGGCTTCGCGGGTCTTGGGGTCGACGCTGTGCATGCGTACTGGCGTCTTGAAGCCCATGCCGACGTGGAAGAATTGCACGTCGAGCTGGCCGTTGAGCTCCTTCCACAGCGAATGGTTGCCGTCGTAGCCGATGGCATTGAAGTTCTGCGGGGTCATGGTTGCCAGGGTCGGCGGCAGCACCTGTTTGGTGTCTTTATACGCGGTGGCGGCGAGCTGCCTGGCCTGGGCCTTGAGCGATTCGAAGTCAAACGCTACAGCCTTGCCATCGGCGGCACGGTTTCCCGCCCAGGCCTGCGCGGCCAACAGGCCACTGGCCGACAAGCCGGTGTAAGCCGCAATGGCCATGGACGCTTTGAGCAAATTCCTGCGGTGCATAGAGACAACCTGTCGTGAGCAAATCCCGCGCCGTTCCTGGCACGTAACGGATCATAAATAACGGTTCGGACATGCCTTCGACCAAACGCAACGGACAATAAACAGACGCCGGATAGCTTAAGCGGTTCGATGCAGAAGGAAAATTGATTGATGGCGGGATGATGGCGTTGCATGTGAAACAAGACGTTTCAAATACGCGCTGCCGGCGTTACATCTGGAAGCACTCTAGATCGCGGCTTTTTGGCACTTAGTTTTACGCTGGGAGCCTATTGGTCCTACGAACCCAAGTGTCTGGAGGCTACGCATGAATACCCGTGGATTGCTC
>NZ_VBVZ01000813.1 GCF_005863185.1 Pseudomonas edaphica | reverse complement strand
CCGCTGGGCTGCGCAGCAGCCCCAAAAAAACAGGAGCGCTGCGCACTGGAGCGCCAGCGGGAGCAAGCTCCCTCGCCACAGAATAAAGAAGCGTGAAAGGCAGCCGATACAAAGGCTCTCTGTGTTTTCAGGTTAAGGATGCTCCTCGATGTCGCTTAGACAGCTCTCCATTCAATGGAAAATCACCCTGCTCGCGGGCCTGTGCCTGCTGGGGATCGTGACCCTGCTGGTGGGTCTGTCGCTTTTTCGCATGGAGCAGAGTTCACAGCAGGTCAAAGCGTCCAGCATGCAGATGCTCGACGCGTCCGCCCAGGCGCGCATCGAGGCCCAAGGTGAAGTGCAGGCGCTGGGCATTCGCCAGCAATTCATGGACGCCTACCAGTACGGCCATGGTTTTTCGCGCCAAGTGTTGTTTTTGCGTGAGCAGGCGGAAAAACGCTTCCTCGACGCCTTCGATACCCGCGAAGACCTGACCCGCCAAGTCAAGGCCGCCCTGCAAGCCAACCCCGATCTGCTCGGCCTGTCGTTGGTGTTTGAGGCCAATGCGCTGGACGGCAAGGACGAGTTGTTCGCCAATCAGGCAGAACTGGGCAGCAACGACAAAGGGCGCTTCGCCCTCTACTGGTCGCAGCCCACACCCGGCAAACTCACCTCCATGTCACTACCCGAAAGCGACATGGCCGACATCAGCGTCGGCCCCAGCGGCGAAAAGGCTAACGCCTGGTTCACCTGCCCACGCACTACGCTGAAACCCTGCGTGATCGAACCGTACTTTTATGTGATCGACGGGCAAAACGTGCTGATGACCAGCATCGTCTTCCCGCTGATGGTCAACGGCAAAGTTATTGCCTCGCTGTCGGTGGACATCAACCTCAACAGCCTGCAGGCCGTGAGCCAACAGGCCAGCCAGAAGCTGTATGACGGCCAGACCCAGGTCAGCATCCTCAGCCCCACCGGTTTGCTCGCCGGCTACAGCCCGGACGCCGGCAAACTCAGCCAGCGTCTGGATCAGGTCGACAGCGCCAGCGGCGCGCAACTGATCAGCGTACTGGCCAGTAACCCCCAGACCAGCAGCCTGCGTACCGACCATCAACTCAAGGTGCTGGCGCCCTTCGCGCCGATTCCCGGCGGCAAGCCGTGGGGCGTGTTGCTGGATGTGCCGGAAAAAGTCCTGGTCGGCCCCGCCGAAACACTCAAGGCGCAGTTGGACGCGGACAACGCCCGTGGCACGCTGCTGGAACTGAGCCTGGGCCTGCTGGCGGCCGTGGTTGGCTTAGTGCTTGTGTGGCTGATGGCCCGCAGCGTGACCCGGCCGATCCTCGGCGTGGCACGCATGCTCGAAGACATCGCCAGCGGCGAAGGCGACCTCACCCGCCGCCTGGCCTACGACAAACAGGATGAACTGGGCCAACTGGCCGGCTGGTTCAACCGCTTCCTCGACAAGCTGCAACCGATCATTGCCCAAGTGAAACGCTCGGTGCAGGACGCCCGTGGCACTGCCGACCAGTCCGCCGAAATCGCCACGCAAACCAGCGCCGGCATGGAGCAGCAATACCGTCAGGTCGACCAAGTGGCCACCGCCTCCCACGAAATGAGCGCCACCGCCCAGGACGTCGCCCGCAGTGCTGCCCAGGCGGCACACGCCGCACGCGATGCCGACCAGGCCACACGCGACGGCTTGAGTGTGATCGACCGCACCACCACCAATATCGGCAACCTGGCGGCGGATATGAGCACCGCCATGGCCCAGGTCGAAGGCTTGGCGGCCAATAGCGAGAAGATCGGTTCGGTGCTGGAAGTGATTCGCGGCATCGCCGAGCAAACCAACCTGCTGGCACTCAACGCCGCCATCGAAGCCGCCCGCGCCGGTGAGGCTGGGCGTGGTTTTGCGGTGGTCGCCGACGAAGTACGCAACCTGGCACAGCGCACCCAGGAGTCGGTAGAAGAAACCCGCCTGGTGATCGAGCACCTGCAAAGCGGCACCACCGACGTGGTTGGCTCCATGGGCAATAGCTATCGGCAGGCCCAAGGCAGTGTCGAACAGGTCGGCCAGGCGGTCACCGCCCTGCGTCAGATTGGTGAGGCGGTCACGGTGATCAGCGACATGAACCTGCAAATCGCCAGCGCCGCCGAACAGCAAAGCGCCGTGGCCGAAGAGATCAACAGCAATGTGGCGACGATACGGGATGTGACTGAATCGCTGTCGGAGCAGGCGAATGAATCGGCGCGGGTGAGCCAGGCGTTGAACAGCCTGGCAAATCAGCAGCAGGGGTTGATGGATCAGTTTCGGGT
>NZ_VBVZ01000812.1 GCF_005863185.1 Pseudomonas edaphica | reverse complement strand
TGTCCGGGCTTGGCACCTTTGTGCAGGCGCGCACATTCGGCCCGGTGGGTTCCGGCCTGTTGTGCCTGCAAGGCACCAGTTTTTCGTTTATCAGCGTGATCCTCAGCGCCGGGTTCATGGTCAAGGCGCGCGGCGGTGGCACCGACGAGATTCTCTCGACGATTTTTGGCATCTGTTTTTTCGCCGCGTTTATCGAGGTGGTGCTCAGCCAGTTCATCGGCAAGCTGCGCAAGCTGATTACTCCAGTGGTCACCGGCACCATCATTACCTTGATGGGTTTGTCGCTGATCAAGGTAGCCGTCACCGACATGGCCGGCGGCTTTGGGGCAAGCGACCTGGGTGCAGCGGGTAACATGGGGCTGGCAGCTCTGGTGCTGTTGACCATCGTGGTCCTCAACCGCTTCAGCAATCCGTTCCTGCGCCTGGGCTCGATCGTGATCGGCTTGACCCTGGGTTTTGTCGTTGCCTGGATGATGGGCCGTGTGGATTTGGCCGCCCTGCCCCAGGTGCCGTTGATCAGCGTGCCGGTGCCGTTCAAGTACGGGTTCTCGTTCGATTGGGTGGCGTTTATCCCGGTGGCGGTGATCTTTTTGATTTCGCCGCTGGAGGCTGCCGGAGACCTGACCGCCAACTCGATGATTTCCCAGCAGCCGGTCAAAGGCCCGCTGTACATCAAGCGCATCAAGTCCGGCCTGTTGGCCGACGGCCTCAACTCGGCGATGGCAGCCACGTTCAACAGCCTGCCAATGGTGACCTTCGCCCAGAACAACGGCGTGATCCAGCTTACCGGCGTGGCCAGCCGCTATGTCGCGTACTTTATCGCCGGCCTGCTGGTGCTATTGGGGCTGTTCCCGATGATCGGCGCGGTGCTGCAACTGATGCCCAAACCGGTACTGGGTGGTGCCACGCTGATCATGTTCGGCACCGTGGCCGTGGCCGGGATCAAGATCCTCGCCGAAGCCGGGCTGCACCGGCGCAATGTGCTGATCGTGGCGATATCCTTAGGCATGGGGCTGGGTGTGGCTGCCGTGCCGGAAGTGCTGCGCGACCTGCCCAAGGCGTTGCACAACATCTTTGAATCGCCGATCACCGTGGGCGCGTTCTGTGCAATCCTGCTGAACATTTTCTTGCCGGAGGAGTTCTTAGAGCTGGAAGAGGATGAATTTGATCCGGAGTCCTCTACCCTCAAGGTCATGCAGGATCCGGACGTCACGAAATAGGAGCACCTTTGTTATGCGCAAGCTCATGGTTCTATCGTTACTGCTGCTGACCTTGAGCGCCTGTGCGCTGTTCCCCAATCGCGACCCGGTCAATATCAGTGTGGTGGGTATCGAGCCGCTGCAAAGCCAGGACCTGGAAGTGCGTTTCGCCGTGAAGCTGCGGGTGCAGAACCCCAATGAAACGGCGATCGACTACAGTGGTGTGGCCCTGGACCTGGACGTGAATGGGCGCCCATTGGCGTCCGGCGTGAGCGATCAGGCCGGAAGCATCCCACGCTTTTCCGAGACAGTGCTGATGGTGCCGGTGAGCGTTTCGGCGTTTTCTGTGCTGCGTCAGACCTTGGGTCTCAGCCAGACCCAAAGCCTGAACAACCTGCCTTACACACTGCGCGGCAAACTCGCAGGTGGCCTGTTCGGTACCATGCGCTTTGTGGAACGCGGCACCCTGGACCTGCCCAACACTGCGACCTGGTAACGGCCATGCAACCGACGTTGTTTACTCAAAGACTGATCCTGCACCCATTGACCCTGGAGGATGCCGAGGACACCCAGGCGCAATTCGCGCACTGGGACGTGGTGCGTTACCTGTCTGCCGAGGTGCCCTGGCCGTACCCGGCGGACGGCGCTCGCCGCTACCTGGAACAGGTGGCCTTGCCGGGCATGGCCCGTGGCGACCAATGGCACTGGTCGATCCGCCTCAAACACGCGCCGCAACAGTTGATCGGCAATATCAACTTGACGGACGAGCAAGACGACAACCGAGGGTTCTGGCTGGGCCCGCAATGGCAAGGCCAGGGCTTTATGACTGAAGCCTGTGCGGCGGTGACGGAGTACTGGTTCGATGTGCTTAAACGCCCGCGAATGCGCGTGCCCAAGGCTGCGCCTAACCTGGCGTCGCGGCGGATTTCCGAGCGCACCGGGATGCGCCTGATCCGCACGCAGATGGGTGAGTTTGTAGAAGGTACGTTGCCACGCGACATTTGGGAGATTACCCGCGAAGAGTGGTTGGTATTCAGATCTTCCAAACGCTGAAGATCTGATGTGGGAGCTGGCTTGCCTGCGATGGCCTCAAC
>NZ_VBVZ01000811.1 GCF_005863185.1 Pseudomonas edaphica | reverse complement strand
CCTGGTACAAGGCGACGGAGTGTGCGTCGAAGTAGGTTGCCAGTTTGGCGTCCTCCAGCAGTTTGAACATGCCAGCAGGCGTCGTGGCCGGCGCTTCGGCCACGGCTTTCTGCGGCACAGTGCCGTGGGCACAACCACCCAGCAGCAATACCGCTTCTAGGCATGGCAGGCGCCTCATCGTGCGGTTCCCTGTGCCAGGTCCGGGCGTTCCTGCTGCAACAGAAGCTCATCGCCGCTGCCCTGCAACGAACAGAGCAGGCGGGTCTTCCCGTCCTCGACGCTCAGCATCAGGAGCTTTTCCGCGGAACCCGCCGCCGGAGCGATGCCCGAGGCCGCCGCAGGGTTGTTCTGCCAGGCGGAATTGGCGTCCGCCTTGATCCGTGGTTTAGAAATGAAGTACTCGCCTGCCTCCTGCCATTCCGCATGCGGCAACTTGGCCATGACTTGCTCGCGGCTGGCATCGATTTCGAAACCCCAGAAGTAGTAAATGCCTTGCTCGCCCAGGTCCATGATCCGGTCGTAGTAGCTAGTCAGGCGCAGGCCCTGGTCGTCGACAGCGGGGGTGAAGTGCTGGAAAGCAGTGTTGAAGTTGCGGCGGTCCAGCACTGGCGGCCAGGCCAGGCCGTGCTGATCGTTGCGGGCCAGCTTGACGGTCTTCCCCAGATCGGCGCGCTGGGAATACAGGTGTTTGAAAAATGACGGCTCACACGAGACCAGGCTTTCGCTGAGGCCGCTGGCCAGTGCATTACCGGAACACAGTCCGAGGAAAAGAGGAAGTATAGCTTTGCTGCAGGAGAAGGATAAAAGGCGACGCATGTCCATTGCTTGGAGAGTCCTGTTGGTGTGAAAAGACTCTATCGTAATTGCGTCAGGACGTTGTTACAAATTGAAAGGACCGGAAAAGGAGGCTGGCGCCAATCAATGCAGAGCAGGTGAGATAGCCTTCCTCCCAAGGCACAGCGGGAGTCCATACCGGGGCAATCATTGTGCGCGGTCCAAAAAGTCAGTTGCTCAGTGGAGAGCTGATCAAAGTCGCTTCTGTCGAACACAGAAGAACCTAATGTCGGTATCGTGCCAAAGGTAAGGGCGCCCGATAGTATTAAAACGCGGCGGAGTTCTTTTCTCGGTGACCGGCTCCTTTTGGCCGATAGCTGCCTGTCGCGAAGAGCAGGTTAGCGTCGGAAGCTGTCCTTTGCCACGGAGCTTGCGATCACCGCCTGACTCAGTTTTTGACGGTGATCGTCGCAATCGTTATTGCGTCTTCAGCTCTGCAATACCTCTCAGCGGATAGATCACTTCATGGGTATCCAGATTTCGAATCTCGGACTCGATAGTAATGGTCGAGACCTGACGTCCCGGAGGCCCATTGATGTCGTCGCGAGTGGTGAAGTCCACGACATATCGCTGGCCTGCACGGAACTCCACATCGCGAGCACTGAAGCCGCACTTCGCGCCACCGGTACCCAAGGCATTCATAGATACCCAACACCAGCTCAATGAGTGTTTGCCTGGGGTCAAGCGCAGTGCTTGCTTGCCGGAAACGTCGAGGATCGAGCGCCGACCGGCACCCTCTAGCAGTTGGTCGTCCACATGCGTGGCCAGCAACAGTCGATGGAATTTTACTCCCAATCCGCGAAAGCGGGTGGTGGCGAAATACACCACCGGCGCATTGGTCGCGTTATTGGACAGGTCATATGGAGTCATCAAGTCCGGCGCCCAATCACCCTGGTAATCCTTGTAGTGGTAGTTGGAGCAAGCGGTTGTGAGGCCGGCAATCAGCAGGACAGCCGGGAGTTTGAGATACGACAGAAATGACGACGAGCGCATTATTCTTCCTTGTTTAACGAGTTGGTCAGGATACCGCATCGCTATGCCAGCTAGTACTTGAGCGGATTAGGAAACTCATCACCTTTCAGCTTCGAGCCAGTGAAGGTACAGGGCAGGCTGCTTTTGGCTGCCAGCAGCCATTCATAAGAGCGTCCAGTGCGTAGGCATGCACTTAGCGTCAGGGTTATAGAAAACTAAACCACCCCGCATTCCTATATCTGGGAACCTCATCTCAGGCTCTCTATACTGGCCCCCCAGGATGGTAGTTGGAGCGCGGACTATGCCCGTCACACCCAATCAAAACTCCCCAATCAGGTTGGTCCAGGCTCAAGAAAGTGACTTGGATGATCTGGTCGCCATTCGAATCGAGGCCATGCGTGAAAGCCTGGAGCGTGTTGGGCGATTTGATCCAGTGCGCGCGCGCGAGCGGTTTCTTGGGGGTTTTGAAGCTCGCACCACACGCTACATCGAGGCATCTGGCG
>NZ_VBVZ01000810.1 GCF_005863185.1 Pseudomonas edaphica | reverse complement strand
CCTTTCACCCCGGCACCCAGGTAACCCCCAGCGGCCTTGGCTTCCCCGCGTACCGCCAGGGTCACAGGGACGTCGATTTGAGCACCATCGCGCTCAACTTTCAGCACAATTTTGGTATCAGGGCGTACACGCACCAGATCAACCACTTGCTGCCAGTCGCCCAGCGCCTGGCCATCAAGGGCCAACAAACGGTCGCCGGTTTTCAGACCTGCGGCTTGCGCCGGGCCTTTCGGATCCAACTCGGCCAGCACCGGCGGCAAGGCCGGGCGCCAAGGCCGAATCCCCAGCGACTTGATCGGATCAGGCTCATCTGCGCCCTTGAGCCAGTGATCCAGGGCCAGGGCGCGAGGCGTCTCGGCGGTGGAATCCTGTTCGCGCACCACCACATTAATGGTGCCGCTTTCACCCATGCGGCGTACCAGCTGTAAATTGACCGCGCCCCACCCTGTGGTCGGTTCGCCATCAATGGAAACAATTTCCTGCCCTGCGACCAGACCGGCCTTGGCCGCCATGCTGTCCGCTTCGACCGCGCCGATGACCGGGCGCACCTGCTGGCTGCCCATCATGGCCAAGACCCAGAAGAACACCATCGCCAAGAGGAAGTTGGCGATCGGACCGGCAGCCACAATCGCGATACGCTGACGAACGGTCTTGCGATTAAAGGACTGGTCCAATTGATCAGCCGGCACTTCGCCTTCACGCTCATCGAGCATTTTGACGTAGCCACCCAGCGGAATGGCCGCAATTACGAATTCGGTGCCACGACGATCGTGCCAACGCAGCAACGGCATGCCGAAACCGACGGAAAAGCGCAGTACCTTGACGCCGCAACGACGCGCCACCCAAAAGTGGCCGAATTCGTGGAAGGTGACCAGCACACCCAGAGCAACCAGGATGCCGACAATCATGTAGAGCGCACTCATCTAATTTCTCCGCATTCCAATCCAGTGCCTGAAGGCTCAAACCTGCCCACAGGCTAACGCGCGTTGCGGTTCAACCATTGCTCGGCCAGGGCACGGGCCTTTGCATCGGCCTCGAACACTGCACCCAAATCTTCCACTGCCACAACGGGCTCAAGGCTCAAAACTTCCTCGATGATACTCGGGATCTGCGGGAAGCGAATACGCCCGTCAAGAAACGCCGCCACAGCCACCTCGTTAGCCGCATTAAGCATCGCCGGCGCACTGTTGCCCGCCTCTGCTGCTTGCCGCGCCAAACGCAGGCACGGGAAGCGTTGTTCGTCCGGCGCCTCGAAGTCCAGGCGCGCAACGGCGAACAGGTCCAACGGCGCGACCCCCGAGTCAATCCGCTCCGGCCAGGCCAGGGCATTGGCGATCGGCGTGCGCATGTCCGGGTTACCCAACTGCGCCAGCACCGAGCCGTCCACATAGTCGACCAGGGAATGAATCACACTTTGCGGATGGATCACCACTTCAACCTGATCGGGCCGAGCGTCGAACAACCAGCACGCCTCGATCAACTCCAGGCCTTTGTTCATCATGCTCGCCGAGTCCACGGAAATCTTGCGCCCCATGGACCAGTTCGGGTGTGCACAGGCCTGATCAGGCGACACGTGCTCCAGATCAGCCAGTGGAGTTTGCCGGAACGGACCACCGGATGCCGTAAGAAGAATCCGTCGTACACCCACCTGGCTCAAGCCGCGGGCAAAATCACCGGGCATGCACTGGAAGATTGCGTTGTGTTCGCTGTCGAGGGGCAGCAACACTGCGCCGCTCTTGCGTACTGCCTGCATAAAGAGCGTGCCGGACATGACCAGCGCTTCTTTATTGGCCAGCAGGATCTTCTTGCCGGCACCCACCGCTGCCAGCGTCGGGCGCAAACCCGCTGCGCCGACGATGGCCGCCACCACGGTGTCCACCTCGGCATCGGCCGACACCTGGCACAGCCCTTCCTCACCCACCAGCACCTGCGTAGCCAGCCCGGCAGCCTGCAACTGTTGCTGCAAGCCACGTGCTGCCGCCACTTCAGGCACTACGGCAAAGCGCGGCGTATGACGCACGCACAGGGCCAGCAGCTCGGCCAAACGGGTGAACCCGGTCAAGGCAAACACCTGATAACGGTCAGGATGGCGAGCGATCACATCCAGGGTGCTCAACCCCACCGAGCCGGTTGCACCCAGCACGGTCACCTGTTGCAGGCGGCTCACGAAGCCGTCATCCACAACAGCACTGCAAAGATCGGGATAGCAGCGGTAAGGCTATCGATACGATCCAGCACGCCGCCATGGCCCGGCAGCAGGTTGCTGCTGTCCTTGATCCCGGCCTGGCGCTTGAACATGCTTTCAGTCAGGTCGCCCACCACCGAGATGAACACCACGACCGCCGTA
>NZ_VBVZ01000080.1 GCF_005863185.1 Pseudomonas edaphica | reverse complement strand
GAATGCGATCATTCAGGTGCAACGAGGTTGATGGCTTTGGGGCTGCTACGCAGCCCAGCGGGAGCAAGCTCCCTCGCCACACCTCAGGACTTTTCCAGGTTCGCCAGAATGTGCCCATGCACGCGCATGCACACGCGCAAATCTTCTTCATCCACGCCCACGAACAACTCATGGCGCAAGGCCGTGGCGATGGTTTCGATCTGATCAATCAACGGACGGGCGGTGTCGCACAACAGAATGCGTTTGGCGCGACGATCCTCCAGCACCGCCTGGCGCTGCACCAGGCCCTGGCCTTCAAGGCTGTCGAGCAGGCGCGCCAGGGTCGGACCTTCTACGCCGACGCTTTGCGCCAGTTCACGCTGGGTGGGCGCATCTACAAAACGGGCCAGGTGCAACAGCACCAGCCAACGCGCCTGGGACAAGCCCAGCCCCGCCAAACGGCGGTCGAGTTCGGCGCGCCAGCCTCGGGACATTTGCGCCAACTGCATGCCAAAGCGGTGTTGTTCGGTTAACGGCATAAAAAACTCATGATTTAGACTGAAAATAGAATGTGGCTAATTATTAGTCAGCTAAGCATGAGCCATGCCAGGAGGCAAGCGGTGCTATGTACTGATTCGTTACATTGTCGTAATTGGCACATTAAATTTCGAATTCAGACTGCAAAGCGGCACGTACGCAATACAAAACCCCCTCAGGAACACGCCCGGTAAACAGCGGTGCGATCTCCGTGACAGGTGGCAATTCGCCTTCTCCGTCGAGGAAGGCATCCTGGATTTCACCGAGCAAATCTTCCGGTAAATCAAGGGCCTGCTCCAACGACAACTGTTGCTTGCCGATGGATTCAGCCAGCAAGGTGTAGACGTTTTTTTCCGAGCATTGCAGCTGGCCGGCAATCTGGATCGGGGTCATGCCGGCACGTGCCAGGCTGATCAGTTCATGGCGGATGTCGGCGACTTCCTTGGGCGCCTCGGCCTGGCCGCCGAGCACCTCGAGGAAAGCCTGGCCGTAGCGTTCCAGCTTGCGCGCACCCACGCCGCTGACCTTGGCCATCTCGGCCATGCTGGTCGGTTGCTCGCGCAGCATCTCCAGCAACGTGGAGTCGGGAAAGATGACGTAAGGCGGCACGCTGTGTTCCTGCGCCAGTTTGCGCCGCAGGGTGCGCAAGGCTTCCCACTGTTCGCGTTCTTCGCCACGCACCAATTGGCTGGCCGGGCTGGTGCTGCTGCTTTTGGCGGTGGTTTGCGGCTTAAGGTCGCGGCGCAGCTCCAGGCTCACCTCGCCCTTGAGCAATGGCCGGCAACTGTCGTTCAGGCGCAAGCCGCCGTAGCCTTCGATGTCGATGTCCACCAGGTTGCGCGCGACCATCTGCCGGAACAACGAACGCCATTCGCCTTCGGCGCGCGCCTTGCCGACGCCGTACACCGAGAGTTTTTCGTGGCCGAAGCTGCGCACTTTCTCGTTGTCCTTGCCCAGCAATACGTCCACCAGATGCCCCACGCCGTAGCGCTGGCCGGTACGGTAGATGGCCGACAACGCCTGGCGCGCCGGCTCGGTAGCGTCCCAGGTCTGTACGCCATCGGTGCAATTGTCACAGTGCCCGCATGGCTCGGGCATGTCCTCGTCGAAATACGCCAGCAGCGTCTGTCGGCGGCAGCGGGTCTCTTCGCACAGCGAGAGCATGGCATCGAGCTTGTGTTGTTCCAGGCGTTTGTGGCGCTCGTCGCCTTCGGAGTTCTGCAACATCTGCTTGAGCATCACCACGTCTTGCAGGCCGTAGACCATCCAGGCATCCGCCGGCAGGCCATCACGGCCGGCGCGACCGGTTTCCTGGTAGTAGGCCTCAAGGGACTTTGGCAGGTCCATGTGTGCAACAAAACGCACGTTGGATTTGTCGATGCCCATGCCGAACGCGATGGTGGCCACCATGATCAGGCCTTCCTCGTTGAGGAAGCGCTTCTGATGGGCAGAGCGCGTGTCATTGGGCAGCCCCGCGTGATACGGCAGCGCCGGGTAGCCTTGCTCGCAGAGAAACGCGGCCACTTCATCGACCTTCTTGCGCGACAGGCAATACACGATGCCTGCGTCGCTGCGCCGCTCGGACAGGAACGCCAGCAACTGCTTGCGCGGTTGTTCCTTGGGCACGATGCGGTAAAAAATATTTGGCCGGTCGAAGCTCGACAGAAAGCGCTCGGCGTTCTGCAGATGCAGGCGCTCGACGATTTCTTCGCGGGTGCGTTTGTCGGCGGTGGCGGTCAGGGCGATGCGCGGCACGTCGGGGAACAATTCCGCCAGTTGGCCCAGTTGCAGGTATTCGCGACGGAAATCGTGGCCCCATTGCGACACGCAGTGGGCTTCGTCGATGGCGAACAGCGCAATTTCCAGACTTTGCAGGAAGGCCAGCATGCGTGGCTGCACCAGCCGTTCTGGCGCCAGGTAGAGCATCTTCACTTCACCGCGCTTGATGCGCGCAGCCAGCTCGCGCTGCTGTTCGGCACTCAAGGTGGAGTTCAAGGCGGCGGCGGCGACACCGAGTTCTTCTAGGGTGGCGACCTGATCGTCCATCAACGCGATCAGCGGCGACACCACCACGGCCAAGCCATTGCGCAACAGCGCCGGCACCTGAAAGCACAGCGACTTGCCGCCGCCGGTAGGCATCAGGACCAGGGCATCACCGCCACTGGCCACGCGCTCAATGATCGCACCCTGGCGGCCACGAAAACTGTCGTAGCCGAAGATGTCCTTGAGGACGCGTTGAGCCTGTTCGAGCATGTAAAACTCCAAAATGGTGCCGAAATCCCTCTGTACAGGCTGGCCGAAAAACACCGCTTCACGGGAAATAATCCGTAAGCGAAGTTTTCGCGGATTGGCGCTTGGCCTGCAGGGGCATCACAAAACGCGGCAGTATACCCGAGCGTTACCTGGCAAAGGGCGCCACTGACGAATAGTCACCCCGCTCCAGTACCCGGCAAATATGCCTTGCAGCTGGCCTGGACGCTCAAGAAAGCCTAGAATTGCGCATCGTTTATTCCCAAGGTAGCCCTTCAATGTCCTTCGCTGAGCAACTAACCCGCCTGCAAGCCTTCCTCGACGCCGATGAGCTGCATGACGAGGCGCTGGACTACGTGGCCGCTCACGGCTACCTGACCGCCCTGTCGATCTGCGCCGACGTCGTGCCCGACCGTGAATGGATCGACGCGCTGTTCGCCGAAGAACCGCACTACGCCGACGCCGCCCAACGCGAAGAAATCGAATCCACCCTGCTGGCCCTCAAGGCCCACATTGGTCGCCAACTGGCTTCCGATGAGGAATTCGAGCTGCCGTGCGAGCTGGACCTGGGCGAGGAGCCGGATGACTCCGACCTGCGCGGCTGGTGCATCGGCTTCATGGAAGGTGTGTTCCTGCGCGAAGCCGCCTGGTTCGAAACTGCCGAGGAAGAAGTCAGCGAAATGCTGCTGCCGATCATGGTCGGTTCGGGCCTGTTCGACGACCAGCCGGAATTCTCCGACATCGCCGCCGATGCCAACCTGATGGACGACATGATCGTACAGATCCCGGAAGCCCTCACCGCCTTGTACCTGCTGTGCAATGCGCCTGACGAAAAACCGGCGATCCTCAAGCCACGTCACCACTGAGTCGGTTGCCCATGACGCCCATGGGCAAGCGCTCACTGCTCCTGCGCTACGTGCTGCTGGCCATCGGCTGGCTGAGCGTAGCGCTGGGAGTGATCGGTATCTTCCTGCCGGTATTGCCGACCACGCCCTTCCTGCTACTCGCAGCCGCCTGCTTCGCCCGAAGCTCCCCGCGCTTCTACCAATGGCTGGTGGAACACCCGCGCCTGGGGCCGTGGATCAAAGACTATCTGGACGGCAATGGCATTCCGCTCAAGGGCAAGGTCTACGCCATCGGCCTGATGTGGCTGAGCATTGGTTTTTCCTGCTACCTGGTGCCGCTGCCTTGGGCACGTGGGTTTATGCTGACCAGTGCAGTGCTGGTGAGCATTTACATCTTGCGTCAGAAAACCCTGCCACCGCGTTGAACACGCGCTGCGACATTCGATCCCACACGACCTTGGTCGACACTGACTAACCCCCAGCATCATGCGAGACTGTCCCACCGGGCTCGGAATGCCCGGGTGTTCTTATGCTCGGAGTTACCATGACGCTGTCCAGCGGGCTGATCGCCGCCGTTGCCCTGGCCTATATGGCCATTATGTTTGCCATCGCCTTTTACGGTGATCGCCGCCACGCGCCGCTACCGCCACGAATACGTGCCTGGGTATACAGCCTGTCGCTGGCCGTTTACTGCACCAGTTGGACCTTCTTCGGCGCCGTAGGCCAGGCCGCCGAGCAGCTGTGGGCGTTTTTACCGATCTACCTGGGACCTGTCCTGCTGCTGGTGCTGGCACCTTGGGTGTTGCAGAAGATGATTCTGATCAGCAAACAGGAAAACATCACCTCCATTGCCGACTTTATCGCCGCACGCTACGGCAAATCCCAATCGTTGGCGGTGGTGGTGGCGCTGATCTGCCTGGTCGGCGTGCTGCCCTATATCGCTCTGCAACTCAAAGGCATCGTGCTGGGCGTGAACCTGTTGATCGGTTCCGGCCCCGACACCACCGGCACCCGCGCCCAGGACACCGCGTTGATCGTGTCGCTGGTATTGGCGCTGTTCACCATTGTGTTCGGTACCCGCAACCTCGATGCCACCGAACACCACCGTGGCATGGTGCTGGCGATCGCGTTTGAATCCCTGGTCAAGCTGTTCGCCTTTCTGGCGGTAGGCGCATTCGTGACCTTCGGCCTATACGATGGTTTTGGCGATCTGTTCAGCCAGGCCATGCTCGCCCCGCGCCTTGAAGAATACTGGACAGAAACCATTAACTGGCCATCGATGGTGGTGCAGACCGGCGTAGCGATGATGGCGATTATCTGCCTGCCCCGGCAGTTTCACGTCACCGTGGTAGAGAACATCGACCCGCAGGATTTACGCCTGGCCAAGTGGGTGTTCCCGGCGTACCTGATTCTCGCCGCGCTGTTCGTCATCCCTATCGCCCTCGGCGGCAAAATGCTCTTGCCCGCCTCGGTATTGCCGGACTCCTACGTGATCAGCCTGCCCATGGCCGAAGCGCACCCGGCCCTTGCCGTGCTGGCGTTTATCGGCGGCGCTTCGGCGGCCACCGGCATGGTGATTGTGGCGAGCATTGCCTTGTCGACCATGGTCTCCAACGACATGTTGCTGCCGTGGCTGTTGCGCCGCTCCAGCGCAGAGCGGCCGTTCGAAGTGTTCCGCCACTGGATGCTGTCGGTGCGCCGCGTCAGCATTGTGATCATCCTGTTGCTGGCCTACGTGAGTTACCGCCTGCTCGGCTCCAGCGCGAGCCTGGCAACCATCGGCCAGATCGCGTTCGCCGCCGTTACCCAACTGGCGCCAGCGATGCTTGGCGCGCTGTATTGGAAGCAGGCCAACCGACGAGGCGTATTTGCCGGCTTGGCGGCTGGCACTTTCTTGTGGTTCTACACCTTGGTCCTGCCGGTGACGGCGAAAAGCCTGGGGTGGTCGTTGAGCCTTTTCCCCGGCCTGACGTGGATGCATTCGCACCCCTTTGGTTTCACCGTCACCTCGTTAACCCTGGGTACTGTGTTTTCTCTTGCGGGCAATTTCACGCTGTTTGTGTGGGTCTCGATGCTGTCGCGCACACGGGTATCCGAGCATTGGCAGGCCGGGCGCTTTATCGGCCAGGAAATCAGCCAACGCGCCAATGCGCGCTCGATGCTGTCGGTGCAAATCAGCGACCTGCTCAGCCTCGCGGCACGTTTTGTCGGCAAGGAACGCGCCGAGCAGAGCTTTATCCGATTTGCCTATCGCCAAGGCAAAGGCTTCAACCCCAACCAGAATGCCGATAACGACTGGATCGCCCACACCGAACGCCTGCTGGCCGGCGTACTCGGCGCCTCTTCGACACGCGCAGTGGTAAAAGCCGCGATTGAAGGCCGGGAGATGCAGCTGGAGGACGTAGTACGCATCGCCGACGAAGCCTCCGAGGTGTTGCAATTCAACCGCGCATTACTGCAAGGCGCGATCGAAAACATCACCCAAGGCATCAGTGTCGTCGACCAGTCCCTCAAGCTGGTGGCCTGGAACCGCCGCTACCTGGAGCTGTTCAACTACCCTGAAGGCCTGATCAGCGTGGGCCGGCCGATTGCCGACATTATTCGCTACAACGCCGAGCGCGGCCTGTGTGGGCCGGGTGAGGCCCAGGTGCACGTCGCGCGCCGCCTGCATTGGATGCGCCAAGGCCGCGCGCACACCTCCGAGCGTTTGTTCCCGAATGGCCGCGTGATTGAGCTGATCGGCAACCCGATGCCCGGCGGTGGGTTTGTCATGAGCTTTACCGACATCACTGCGTTCCGGGAGGCCGAGCAGGCGCTGACCGAGGCCAACGAAGGCCTTGAGCAACGGGTGACCGAGCGTACCCATGAGCTTTCCCAGCTCAATGTCGCTTTGACCGACGCCAAGGGCGTGGCCGAATCCGCCAGCCAGTCGAAGACCCGCTTCCTTGCGGCTGTCAGCCACGACCTGATGCAACCCTTGAACGCTGCACGCCTGTTCTCCGCAGCCCTTTCCCACCAGCACGACGGCCTGTCTGCCGACGCGCGGCAATTGGTGCAACATTTGGACAGCTCGCTGCGCTCGGCCGAAGACTTGATCAGCGACTTGTTGGATATTTCACGCCTGGAAAACGGCAAGATCAACCCGCAGCGGCAGCCCTTTGTGCTCAACGAGCTGTTCGACACCCTCGGCGCCGAATTCAAGGCGCTGGCTCAGGAGCAGAACCTGCGCTTCCGCCTGCGCGGCAGCCGGTTGCGGATAGACAGTGACATCAAGTTGCTCAGGCGGATTCTGCAGAATTTTCTCACCAACGCGTTCCGCTATGCCGACGGCCCCGTGCTTTTGGGCGTGCGCAGGCACAAGGACGAATTGTGCCTGGAAGTGTGGGACCGTGGCCCTGGCATCCCGCTGGATAAACAGAAGGTCATCTTTGAAGAGTTCAAGCGCCTGGACAGCCACCAGACCCGCGCCGAGAAGGGTCTGGGCCTGGGTTTGGCAATCGCTGACGGCCTGTGCCGCGTGCTCGGGCATACGTTGAGCGTGCGCTCGTGGCCGGGCAAAGGCAGCGTGTTCAGCGTGCGCGTGCCGCTGGCGCGTAACCAGGCCAGCCCGCAGGCCAAGATCGCGCCAGACAATGGGCTGCCATTAAGCGGCGCGCAGGTGCTGTGTGTGGATAACGAGGAAAGCATCCTGATCGGCATGCGCAGCCTGCTGACGCGCTGGGGCTGCGAAGTGTGGACGGCCACCGACCAGGCGCAGTGCGCGGCACTGCTGGCCGAGGGCGTGCGCCCGCAACTGGCGTTGGTGGATTACCACCTGGACCACGGCGAGACGGGCACGGAGCTGATGGGCTGGCTGCGGGCGCAGTTGGCAGAACCGATTCCCGGGGTGGTGATCAGTGCCGATGGGCGACCGGAGATGGTGGCCGAGGTGCATGCGGCAGGGTTGGATTACTTGGCCAAGCCGGTGAAGCCGGCGGCGTTGCGGGCGCTGTTGAGTCGGCATTTGCCGCTTTAAACAGAGTGTACTCGGCCCCACATTTTGGATTGCATTTACTCAGGCAGATGCGCCACACCGTCTGAATCGGTCATCGCCCGTTCAAGCAAATCCGCTGGCAGACTTTTACTCGCACGCGCACCCAGCAACCGCAATTGCTCGGTACGGCTGACCAGATTCCCACGCCCATCTGTCAGCTTGTTACGCGCCGCGCTGTAAGCCTTATCCAACTGTTGTAGGCGGTTGCCCACTTCATCCAGGTCCTGGATGAACAGCACGAATTTGTCGTACAGCCAGCCGGCCCGTTCGGCAATTTCCCGCGCATTCTGGCTTTGGCGCTCCTGCTTCCACAGGCTGTCGATCACTCGCAGGGTAGCCAGCAAGGTCGTGGGGCTGACAATCACGATATGGCGGTCAAACGCCTCCTGAAACAGGTTCGGCTCGGCCTGCAGGGCGGCGGAAAATGCGGCCTCGATGGGCACGAACAGCAACACGAAATCCAGGCTGTGCAGCCCTTCCAGACGCTTGTAATCCTTGCCGGCCAAGCCTTTGACGTGGTTACGCAGGGACAGCACATGCTGCTTGAGGGCCGCCTGGCCAATCACCTCATCATCTGCCGCGACGTATTGCTGATAGGCCGTGAGGCTGACCTTGGAGTCGACCACCACCTGCTTGTCGCCCGGCAACATGATCAGCACGTCCGGCTGAAAGCGCTCGCCGTCCGGCCCTTTGAGGCTCACCTGGGTCTGGTACTCGCGGCCCTTCTCCAGCCCGGCATGTTCCAGTACCCGTTCAAGAATCAGCTCGCCCCAGTTGCCCTGGGTCTTCTGGCCCTTGAGGGCACGGGTCAGGTTGGTGGCTTCGTCTGACAGGCGCAGGTTCAATTGCTGCAGACGCTCAAGCTCTTTAGCCAGGGAAAAACGCTCGCGGGCTTCGTTCTGATAGCTTTCTTCCACACGCTTTTCGAAGGACTGGATGCGTTCCTTCAGTGGGTCAAGCAACTGGCCCAGGCGTTCCTGGCTGGTTTCGGCGAAACGCTGCTCACGCTCATCGAAGATCTTCCCGGCCAGCTCGGCAAACTGCGCGCGCAACTCATCGCGCGAACCTTGCAGGTCGGCGAGGCGTTGTTGATGACTGTCCTGTTGTTCACGCAATTCGGCGCGCAAGGCAGCTGACAGCGCATCGAGGCGGCGCAGCTCGGTTTCCTTGGCGCTGCGGTCGAGGTTCCAGGCATGGGCGGCATCGCGGGCGTTATCGCGGTCGATTTGCAGCAGTTCGACTTCGCGGCGCATGGCGGCCAGGTCGGCCTGTTTCGCGGCATTGGCCTGGCTGAGGTCGCTGATTTCATCGCGGCTGGCGTCCAGTTGCGCGGCTAGCCCTTCCTGGGCCAGTTGCGCGGTTGCCAGGCGCTCTTCGAGCAGCTCCCAACCGGTCATGCGCGCGGTCAGTCGACGTTGAATCTGCCAGCACAGGGCCAATAAAGGCACTGCTGCACCCGCCAGACCCAAGGCAATACTGGTCCAGTCAAAAACCATAGCCATTTCTGCCATCACCGAAAAGGAGCAAGGTTAACCAAGCATGGGGCTTGAGGACAGCTCAGTCTTCGACCTGCCCCAACTCGCGCAGGGCGCGGCGGTCGCCAGCGCGAGCCGCCAGGCGCAGCAGGTCGTGGCCTATGCGGCGGTCGCGGGCGTTGCCGCACTCGCGGCACATCAACTGGCCCAGCCGACTTTGAGCGGCGACCACGCCATCGCGGGCCGGCTGCTTGAGCAAGCGCCCGGCGAAGTGCTTGATGTTGGCGTTATGCCCCAGCCGCGGGCTGTCGAGCAGCCACAAGGCAACCTTCAACGAAAATCGCTTGGGTGTGGTAACAGTTTGAGGGGTATCGGTAACAGAGGGTGATACTGAGCGAAACTTCATAAAGCACTGTGGGACAGATTGGAAGGCGCGCCACTCTACTCTTTTTTTCGCGCAGGTAAAGCTGGATAAATCCTACACGCCCGTTCTAGAGCAAGCGCTCGGGACAATCCACAGAAGCTGTGGATAACTCAGTGGACAACCCACCTTGAACCCGCTCAAAGCCCCATGAAACGGGGGCCGCAGTCAAACTGACGATTTTTTCACCAATAAAAAAAAGCGATGTTTTTCATTGACTTAAATTTTCGTTGCAGGCAAACGACGGCACTTGCGGGCAGTTGACAGAGTGGTTACACACCGCGCAACGAATGTGCACAAGTACCCATCCACTGGTTATATCGCCGACACTTTTTGCTTCAATCTGTCCGAAAATGTTACCGCCACAGAGCAACCAGCCTGCAAAACAGAGCACTTTTCAAAACCGCCCGCGCTCGCCACACTGCTGCACCAACGATGTCACTCTCCTGTAGGCGCAGATGAAAGGAATCCTGTTGTTCGCCGTGTTGCTGCTCGCCATCTGCGCGACATCATTGGGAATCAATGCAGCTTTGCCCTCGCCTGACGGGGCGTTGTTTGCCATCGCCATCCTGTTATCAGCGGCCTTTACTGCGGTAAGCCTGTGCATCGAGCTGGGTGAAGGCCGGATCAATGACATGCGCGACGTGATGAAGGTGATCGAAACCGGCCGCTCCTGGCGCCTGACCCTCGCGGCCTACGTGCTGGGCTGCTCGCTGGCGGCCGCCGTAACAGTGCTGGTCTATCGTGGTTTTCTAGGCAGCTGATAAAAGTTTTTTGCTCAGCCGCTTCCCTTCCCGGTTTCGATCCGTTACTATCCGCGGCGTTAGTACCAAGCTGAAAGTCAATTCTGGTCGAACAACTCCCCTGAACAACACGGGACCGACCACCTCGATGGTTTCCAAGTATCACTTGCGACGACACTGCCTTTGAACATGCAAAGGGTGCCGCGAAGTCTCAATACTCTGACCGAACCAACCTGCAAATTGATCAGGATCTTCACCCCGGGCCCAGAACCTTTGCCCCTGTTGTGCTGCCTGCCCTCCTAAGTACCTACCTGCCAGCCCAAGCGCGCCAACTTAATAGCGCTTCAAACTGGCTGCTTTGTTCCAGTCGGTTCTTCGTTTGATCAATGGTGATCAACGTTACTGGAACGTTTTAACGCTGCACGGTTCTTATCCGTGTCATTTGTAGGAACACCAATAATATGAACACTCAAATCCACACTCAGGATGCCATTCGCACCCTCACCAACGCTTTTGCACCAATGAACTGCCTGATCATGGCCGCTCGCAAAGGCTGCTTCAGCTTCACCCTGGTCAACGAACACGGCATCGCTCGTCACAGCGAACGCCTGTACCCCGATCAATACTCCAGCGCAGAGCCGCTGCAGGCCGTGATCGAGCGTACCCGTCAGGCACTGACTGCCTGATCGACCCGAGTCGCTGAAACACAAAAACCCTGTTTAAAAAGCAGGGTTTTTTATTGCCTGAAATTCGGCATTGAAACATTTTCGCTAAGTTCAAATAGATATAAACGTTATAACTAAATGAAGAAGATGTTTTAAAAACAGTCCTTTACATCGTAAATATGACACTACACTTCAACTCAAGCGGCTTGATCCGCTTGCGACGGGCCTGAGATCCGATTCACAGCTGCCAAGCCCCCTCTCAGGCACCGTCGACCACTTTCATGGACCGAGGCTTGTATGGGTATCGCCGCCAGCGAATTGTGTCGTTATGTGATCCGGCCGACGTTGATTTACCTCGGCCGCCATAATGCGACAGCCGAAGCCCTGCTGCTGGGCATTGCTGCCAGCCAGTCGGAACTCGGCTCGGCCCTGCACGACCGGCGTGGCCACGGCCTGTACAGCATCACCGAACCGCGCCACCGCGCCCTTTGGGACCATTACCTGGCGCGCGACCCCGAGCGCGCCAGCCTGGTACGCGGCCTGGCCAGTCAGCACGCATTCCTCAGTGCGCCCCAGCTTGAGTTAACCGTCAATCTGCGTTACGCCACCGCCATCGCATGGCTGCTGGTGGAGCAGCACAGCCCTGCCCTGCCGCAGCCGGGCGATGTACTGGCAATGGCACGTATCTGGAAAGAAATTTTTCACCCACAAGGTCGGCTGCGGGACTTCACCCAAGCCTGGCAGACCTGTGTTTCACCCATGAATCAGGTCACTTGTTGACCAGGCGTTTTGCAAGATTCGGCTAAAAACCCCGATTTTGGTCGGATTGTCCTACAAAACCGCTCTATCTCCTGCATTACAGCCTATAGCGCTAACCTAAATTTATTGTTACTTTCCGCAGCGGTGATCACCACGGAGTTCTAATAATGAAAAAAGTAATGCTCAAGACCACACTTAGCCTCGCCGTTGCCATGGCCTCCACCCAACTGTTCGCGAGCGGCTTTGCCCTCAACGAGCAAAGCATCAGTGGGATGGGTACAGGTTTCGCCGGGCGCTCTTCATCTGCCGATGATGCAAGCACTGTCGCTGGCAACCCTGCCGGCATGTCACGCCTCAAGCGCGATCAAATCACTGCCGGTGTCGCAGCTATCGACGCCAAGACCGATATCAAAAACACCAGCGGTGGCCCACCCGGCAGCAGCAACGACGGTGACATGGTTCCTTTTACCAAAGTCCCGATGTTGTTTGCCGTGAAAAAAGCGACCGATGACCTGGCGTTCGGCCTGGGCGTGTATGCGCCGTTCGGCCTGATCACCAACTACGAAGACAGCTTCGGCGGCCGTTACTACGGCAAGAAGAGTGACGTTAAAGTCGTCACCCTCCAGCCGACTGTCAGCTACGCCTTCAACGAATACGTGTCCGTGGGTATCGGCCCGACGTTCAACAAGATCAGCGGTAACCTGACCTCGTCGACGCCGCTGGCGCAAACCTTCGGCCGCAATGATGGCCTGGTGGACATCAAGGGCGATGACACCGCATGGGGCTACAAAGTCGGTATCCTGGTGACGCCATGGGCGAGCACCAACATCGGCCTGACGTACACCTCCAAGGTTTCCTACAACCTGTCGGGTCACACCGATATTTCCGGCCGTGGTTTTGGTCCGTTCAACGGCGGGCGTTTTGACGCCAAGTTGAACATCACCACCCCAGAATCCTACGACATGTCCATCACCCACAAGCTGGATGACCAATGGACGTTGTATGCGGGTACCACATGGACCCGTTGGAGCCGCCTGAAAGAAATCACCGTCAACAACTCGGGCGTTTCGCCTGCACTGGGTGGCGCGGCTGGCCCGATCGGTCGCATCAACGAGCCACAGAACTGGCATGACACCTGGGCCTCGGCCATCGGTGCTTCGTTCCAGGTCAACAAACAGTGGGTACTGCGCACCGGCTTCTCGGTTGACCAATCGCCTACCAACAACACCGACCGTTCGGTGCGTATCCCGACTGGCGACCGTAAGGCTGTCAGCTTTGGTGCCGGCTTCAGCCCTACCGAAGACTGGACGATCGACGCTGCCGTCTCCTACCTGTGGGAAGAAGAAGTCAACGTCAACCGTACCGGCAAGGGCAACGCCTACAACGCCGAGTACAAAAACAGCGCTTGGGGTTACGGCCTGGGTGCGACTTACAAGTTCTGATTCACTGCGAGCCTGACCGGCTCGCCAGCTGAATCTAAAAAAGCCCCGCTCTCCTGCACAGGAGGCGGGGCTTTTTAATCGCCGACGATCAGGGTTTGGAAGCCAAGGCTTCTTCCACTGCCTTGATCAAGTCCGGGCTGTCCGGCTTGGTCAAACTGGAGAAGTTGGCAATTACCTTGCCTTGGCGGTCGACCACGTACTTGTAGAAATTCCATTTCGGCGCGCTGGTCTGCTGCGCCAACACCTTGAACAGGTGTACCGCGTCCGGTCCTTTGACTTTTTGCGGTTCGGTCATGGTGAAGGTCACGCCGTAATTCACGTAACAGACCTTGGCGGTCTCTTCACCGGTCTTGGCTTCCTGCTTGAAGTCATCGGACGGCACGCCAATCACTTCCAGCCCCTGGCCCTTGTAGCGCTGGTACAAGGCTTCGAGGCCTTTGAACTGTGGTGCGAACCCGCAGAAGCTGGCGGTGTTGACGATAACCAGGGGTTTGCCGGCAAAGCGCTGGCACAAATCGATGGATTCCTTGGCGCGCAGCTTGGGCAATTGGCCCTCAAGCAACGGTGGGCAATCAGCGGCCATGGCAACACTGCCAATGGCCATCAGGACGGGTACTGCAAGCCAGCGCATCTGCATGTCGTGAGTCCTTAACATTTCCAGACCACGAACTTAACAGATCGACATACCCAGTTGCATCAACGCCAGCCCACCACGCTGCCAGCCCCACCAGGCCAGCAGCATCAGCACGACCAGCGCCGCTACCGTCAAACACCGTGCCGTCACACTCATGCCGCCTCCATCTGCGCCTGCAAGCGCGCCACCGGCCGCTCGCGCACCGGCCAGTTCAGCGCGGCGGCGAGCACGCTCAGCAGAATCGCCACCTGCCAGATCAAATCGTAGTTGCCGGTTCGATCATAGACCACCCCGCCCAACCAGCCGCCGAGGAACGACCCGATTTGGTGGAACAGGAACACGATCCCACCGAGCATCGAGAGGTTTCGCACACCAAACAAGGTTGCGACGGTGCCATTAGTCAGCGGCACCGTAGACAGCCACAAAAAGCCCATGGCCATGCCAAACAGGTAGGCCGTGATTTCGGTGACCGGCGCCCACAGGAACAACACAATGACGACCGCACGCAGCAGGTACAGGCCGGTAAGCAAGCGCGGCTTGGACATGCGCCCGCCGAGCCAGCCGGCGGTGTAGGTGCCGAATACATTAAACAGACCGATCAAGGCCAGCACCGTGGTGCCCACCGTGGCCGGCAAATGCTGGTCGACCAGATACGCCGGCAGGTGCACGCCGATAAACACCACCTGGAAACCGCACACAAAAAAGCCGAATGCCAGCAACCAGAAGCCGGAATGGGAACAGGCTTCCTTCAAGGCTTCACGCAAGGTTTGCTGGCCAGTCACCACCGGCAGCGGCTTGTCCTTGAGCATCTCCAGCAGCGGCAGAATCAGCGCCACCATCAGCCCCAGCGCCAACAAGGCGGCCGACCAGCCCAGCCAGCCGATCAAGCCCAATGTGCCGGGCACCATGGCGAACTGACCAAAAAACCCTGCGGCGCTGGCGAGGCCCATGCCCATGCTGCTTTTTTCCGGCGGTACGGTGCGGCCCACCCCGCCGAGAATCACCGAAAACGAGGTGCCCGACAGGCCGATACCAATCAGCAAGCCGGCACTTAGTGACAATGACCACGCCGAATCGGACATGCCCATCAACACCAGGCCCACGGCGTACAGTACGCCGCCGACGAACACCGTTTTGGTCGCGCCGAAACGGTCGGCCAGGGCGCCGGTGAACGGCTGCGCAAGGCCCCAAATCAGATTCTGCAGCGCGATGGCGAAGGCAAACGTCTCGCGCCCCCAGCCAAATTCGTTGCTCATCGGCGCCAGGAACAGGCCGAAACCGTGCCGCACGCCCAAGGACAACGCCAGGATCAGCGCACTCCCCACAAGGATCCAACCACTGGTGCGCCACATCGAGGTCATGTTCTTATTCTCCGCTCGCGGGGATATACCCGCTTGTAATCGAACAAACCCGCGCTCAGGCGAGTTCATCCAGCAAGGCCAGCAAGGTTTCGCGCTTTTCGGCGCCTAACTGATCAATCAATTTTTGCTGCGCCGCTTCCCACGCCGGCAACGCCGCAGCCAGCCGTTCTTCGCCGGCTTGCGTCAACAGCACCAGGCGGTTGCGCAA
>NZ_VBVZ01000809.1 GCF_005863185.1 Pseudomonas edaphica | reverse complement strand
GGGCGTCTATCCCTGGGTCACCGGCAACGGCGGCGTGACCCGCTTCGCCGACGATGTACAAGCCGAGGCGACCAAAAGCGCACCGTGGAATCAATGGCAGATGGTGATGGTAGAAGTCGACAACAAAGTGCCGATGTACCTGCAAAATGGCGGCAAACCGTTCTACTACGTCAGCGAAACCCAGGACTTCCCGCGCCAGGGCGACAGCGCCGCCTTGATGGCCTGGCTGGAAAAAACCAGCGGCCAGGGCTTCGACCCGCAGCACACCATTATCGTCGCGCAGTATTCCAAGGAAGACCCGACGCCGCTGGCCTACCTGGGCGCGGATCACACGGTGATCACCACGCAGCCGGATAATGGCGAGCGGTTGTTCCAGAAGCGCTCGGGTGGCAGCGTGGCGTTTGTTCCAACGCCACGCTGACGGCATTATCGGCGTCACCCTGCCTGGAACGCCGCTAGCGCTTCTCAAACACGGCATAACCGACATAAGCAAAATCCGACAGCCGCCGCGCTTCAGAACCGGGGTAAGTGAAATGCTCACGTGTCAGGTAAGACGCAGGAAGGTCAGGAACGTCCTCCACCCTTCCGTCTATTTCGCCGTTACTGGCCGTGGAATGGGCGCCGCCTTGCTGATCAATGAATTCAAGGAGGTGTTCAGCATTCGCGGCACTGTCAGCGCGAACATCGGCGGGTAACCGGGGGTCGTTCCAGTCACCGCCTACGAGCACTTTGAAGGCGAGCCGTTCGTTCGCGTCGAGCACGTTATCAAGTGCCTTGAACAAGGGATTCACAGTGATTGCCTGCACCGCGCGTCGGTCACCTGCTGCGCGGCCGTGGGGGGCAGGCTTTGGCCAGACGAGCCCACGACCGCCCTCCCCCAGTACGCGGTAGCCTTGCTCGGCGAACTGAGTCAGGCGGTCCACCTCGGACGCAAACCCCTTTATACCCTGCACGTCCAGGCGCCCATCCCCTGGATAACTGCCTTTGACCCGGCGCAGACAGGGGTCGTTGTCGATGTGGTGGATCACCCGCGCCAGGCGATACATGGCGTCGGCGCGCGACACGGGGTCTGGGTTGGCGGCGGTAAAGTCGCCCACCTGTCGCTTCAAGTGGGTGATCAGTCTGGTTTGGCGCTCACGCCTTTGTGGGTTCCAGCCATAGGCTCGCGACATGATGCCCGTGCCCAGCATGGGGTTGTCCTTGTAGATCTGCGTCGCTGAGCGTTGATCATCCGCCGGCCGTGTTTGCGCGCGCGTCGGCAGGCTGGAGGTGTCGGCCTCTGTGCGAGGGGTAGGCAACGTCGGCGCGCGCGTCTGTATGAAAGGCTGAAAGTGTCCAAGCGTTGGGGTCATGAGCCAGGTTGTCCATCAAAATCCAACGGCGTCGAAACGCTGACGCCGACGTTTCAGGCGAAACTGCACAGTGTGTTGGTGGTGACGGCAAAAAAGGTTCCATCGGAACCTGCGGTTGATGGCGATCGTTCCCACGCGCAGCAAAGGAACGCCTCTTGGGACGCGCTGCGTCTCTCCACCATTGCGCACTTGCGACGCGGAGCGTCGCGGGCTGCATTCCCACGCGGAGCGTGGGAACGATCAAATCGGAACCTGCGGTTGATGGCGTTTGGTCATGGTTTGTAAAGGGCCAGCAAGGCGTGTCTCTTTTAATTGCAGGACGTTTCCTAGACAATCCCTGCCGCCTTGTGCCTGTTGGAATCGATGGCTAGTCTGCGATCCGTCACTGCTTATCAGTGATCGGGTTTAGTCGCCCGACCTTCCAACGCGTGCATGGTCCTCCATGAGGTTTTATGGTGGCTGTGCGCAGGGCACCTTCGGGTGCGCCGGAATTTTCGCGTTGGAGCCGGTCGACTAACCTGCGTACAGCCGCCACCCTCGTTTAGTCGCGAAGGGTGTCCGTCCCTTATCTAACGCGAAGGTACACCATGAAAAAAGTCGTCCCCGACCCACCCCGCAATTGCACCAAAGACCGCGCCGCCTTCAATCGCGCCATCGACCATTACCTGCCCTCCAAGGGTGTTCAAATCGAAGACCTGAGCTTCGAAGACGCCCTGCTCTACACCGCCAGCTTGCTCGACAGCGCTTCAGCGACCGCGCTCAATTGCGGTGATCTGCTGGCCAGCCCCCAGCGGGAGAAGATTCTGGCGGTGTGGCATTTGCTGGAGGTGGCCAAGACCACGGTGGACCGCTCTATCGAGTGCCTGAATCCTCCAAAACCAACTGCCTGACTGTGGTCTAAAAATGTGGGAGCTGGCTTGCCTGCGATAGCCAAGTCTGTGGCAGGTGGGCTGTTGTGGCGAGCAGGCTTGTCCTGCGTTGGGCTGCGAAGCGGCCCCAGT
>NZ_VBVZ01000808.1 GCF_005863185.1 Pseudomonas edaphica | reverse complement strand
GCCAATGTGGGAGCTGGCTTGCCTGCGATGGCGGTCCATCAGCAAAAATGTAGTGGCTGACACACCGCTATCGCAGGCAAGCCAGCTCCCACAGGGGACAGCGGGGTTATTCAGCGGGGAGTGTCAGGCGTTGGCCAGACATCAACAGTGACAAACGGCTCAGGCTCATCCACGGCGAACCTGCCGCCTGGCCTTTGATCTGCGCGTCGATGCGTTGCGCTTCCAACAACAGCTGCGCCCAGCGTTGCGCCGAGTGGCGTTGCAGGGCTTTGCTCATCAGGGGTTTGCGCTTGTCCCACACCGGCGGCCTGGCCTGGCTGAAGCATTTGTCCAGCGGCGTGCCTTGGCTGTATTGCAGGGCAATATTGGCCAGCACTCGCAACTCTCGAGCCAGCGCCCACAGAATCACCGGCGGTTCCACACCTTCACCGCGCAAGCCTTCGAGCATGCGCAGGGCGTGGGCGGGTTCGCCATTGAGAATCGCGTCCACCAACCCGAACACATCAAAGCGCGCGCTATCAGCCACCGCGCCCTGGACGGTTTCGACGGTGATCTGCCCGTCTTCGGCCATCAGCTTGAGCTTTTCGATTTCCTGGGCGGCGGCAAGCAGGTTGCCCTCGACCCTGGCGGCGATGAGCTCGACGGCATCTTGCGTTGCCGACAGCCCTGATTGCGACAGGCGCTGACGTATCCATTGCGGCAACTGGTTGCTGTCTACTGGCCAGATCTGGATGAACTGGGTTTGCGGGCCTTCTACCAGCGCCTTGCCCCACTTGGTTTTCTGCGCGCTGCCATCAAGCTTGGGCAAGCTGATCAGCAGTACCGTGTCCTCAGCGGGGCGTGAGCAGTATTCCATCAACGCCGCCGCGCCCTTGTCACCCGGCTTGCCTGAAGGCAGGCGCAGTTCCAGCAGGCGTTTCTCGGCGAACAACGACATGCTCGCACCGGCTTGCAGCAGCGTGCCCCAGTCGAAACTGGCGTCGGCGCTGAACACCTGGCGTTCATCGAAGCCTTGCTGGCGTGCGGCGGTGCGAATCGCGTCGGCCGCTTCCTGGCACAGCAGCGGGTCATCACCGCTGACGATATAGACAGGCGCAAGGCCACCTTGCAGGTGCTTGGCGAGTTGGGCGGGGGCAAGTTTCATAGGCGGGGCAAACGGGGCGCCAGGGGCGCCCCGTCTGGCTTACTCGACAGGGACTTCGGCAGGCGATTGTTTCGGCGTGTTGTCTTCGTATTCTTGCGCAGCTTTCAGGGCATCGGCGTCAGCCTTGGCCTTGTTGTCGGCTGTCAGTTGCAAGGCGGCCAGTTTCTCTGGCGTCAGCTGTTGCAGACGAATCATCAGACGCTGGATCACCTCACGACGCATTTCCTTGCGAACCTGGATGATCTCCGAGTCCGAGCCCACCAGGTTGTTACCGTCGTGGCTCACGACTTTCTGCACTTCAACCTTGTCACCCATCAATGGCAGGTGGTCGCGGCCTTGCAGTTCATAGACGACCAGGGTGTTCAGCTCAATGTCCGACGCACGGCCGGCACTGGCGTAGCTGAGGTTACGCTGGGTTTCTTTCTCGTCCACCAGATTCAGTTTGTAAGTCGCGCCGGAACCGACGCGTACACCGCTGCTTTCCAGGGCCTGGCGCAGCTGGGTCACGGTCTCGCCGTAGGCGTTGCGTGCGCTGACGTCCAGTTCCTTGATGCTCAGTTCATTGGTGGCGGTGCCACGCAGCTGGAAGCCGCAAGCGCTCAGCAGCACAGCGAGGCCCATCACCAGCAAATTGCGTTTGATCATTTTGTTGCTCCCCTTGAAACCATGTGGGCCTTATCGAGGCCTTAAAGGTTTAGTTCGGCGCAGGGCTCAAGCCCTGCGCCCGATCCGATTAGCTGGCGACGATGTTGACCAGTTTGCCCGGCACTACGATCACTTTGCGGATCGTCAGGCCTTCGGTAAAGCGCAGCACGTTTTCGTTGATGCGCGCTGCGGCTTCCACGTCTTCACGGCTGGCGCTGGCAGGCATGTCGATCTGGCCGCGCAGTTTACCGTTAACCTGGATAACCAGTTGCAATGTGTCCTGTACCAGCGCGCTGTCATCCTGCACCGGCCAGCGCGCATCGATGACCGCGTCGCTGTGGCCCAGGCGGCTCCACAGTTCATGGCTGATGTGCGGCGTGATTGGCGCCAGCAGCAGCACCACAGCTTCCAGGCCTTCCTGTACCAGCGCGCGGTCCTGTTCGGTGCCTCGCGCACCCAGTTCCGCCTGCGCGACTGGGGCATCAGCCGCCAGCGCTACTGGGGCTGCCCGATCCCGATCATCCACTGCGAAACCTGCGGTGACGTGCCAGTGCCGGAAGACCAGTT
>NZ_VBVZ01000807.1 GCF_005863185.1 Pseudomonas edaphica | reverse complement strand
CAGTTGAATAGCATTTTCCGGTTGAAATGCATTCCACCTGTGGGAGCCGGGCTTGCCCGCGATGGCGTCAGTACAGGCAACTAGGTCGCCGGCCGAATCGCCTTGATCAACGCCTGCAACGAATACCCCAACCGCGGCGCCAACGCCTCGGCGCGGTCCGACAACGCTGCCATATCCAGTTCCTGATCCAGCTCCGAAGGCACCAGCAAAATCACATTGCCCTCCTTCAC
Source organism: Pseudomonas edaphica (assembly GCF_005863185.1). Classification (GTDB taxonomy): domain Bacteria; phylum Pseudomonadota; class Gammaproteobacteria; order Pseudomonadales; family Pseudomonadaceae; genus Aquipseudomonas; species Aquipseudomonas edaphica. Next base: position 2,129 of record NZ_VBVZ01000807.1, on the reverse strand, counting down.
CGGCAGTTCCCAGTAATGCCGGTGATACAACCCGCGCAACAACGCCGCGCCCAATGGTTTACCGTCATCGGTCGCCCACTGGTTGATCACCAGCCAGCCACCCGGGTTGAGTTTTTTCTGGCAGTTTTCCAGAAAGGTCCAGGCCAGGTGCCCGACGCCTGGGCCAACATCCGTATACAAGTCGACGAAAATCAAGTCGGCCGACTCGGCGGTATCAAGCAATTGCAACGCGTCACCAATACGGATGTACAAGCGCGGGTCGTCATCCAGCCCCAGGTACTCGATGGCCAGGCGCGGCACATCCGGGCGCAGCTCGATGGCCTCGACGTCTTCCAGCGGCAGAAACTTGAGGCACGCCTGGGTCAGCGTACCGGCGCCCAGGCCGAGGAACAGCGCGCTTTCCGGTTGCTCATGGCACAACGCGCCAATCAACATCGCGCGGGTGTAGTCGTACTCCAGCCAGCTCGGGTCGGCGGTAAACACGCAGCTTTGCTCGATGGCATCGCCAAACTCGAGAAAACGGTAATCAGCCACTTCGAGCACACGAATCATGCCGAAATCATCATGGACTTCAGCCAGCAGGCGCTCGACACGCTCCTCGCTCATCACTACTCCTAAAGGGTTTACCGCACGGCAAAGGCGCGATTGTCGGCCAAGCGGCGGCAACAGGTCACGCACTAATTGCTGCTAACATTGGCGCCCGACCGTCAATCAACCTATCGAGTTCATGATGAGCCAACCCTGGAGCCCCGACAGCTGGCGCGCCCTGCCGATCCAGCAACAACCCCAGTACCCGGACGCTGCGCACTTGCTGCAAGTGGAGCAAAGCCTGGCCAGCTACCCGCCACTGGTGTTTGCCGGGGAAGCCCGCGAATTGCGCCGTCAGTTTGCCGAAGTGACCCAGGGCCGCGCCTTCCTGTTGCAAGGTGGTGACTGCGCCGAAAGCTTTGCCGAGTTTTCTGCTGCAAAAATCCGCGACACCTTCAAAGTACTGTTGCAGATGGCAATCGTGATGACCTTCGCCGCCGGTTGCCCGGTGGTCAAGGTTGGACGCATGGCCGGCCAGTTTGCCAAGCCGCGTTCGGCCAACGATGAAACCATCGACGGCGTCACCCTGCCCGCCTACCGGGGCGATATCGTCAACGGTATCGGCTTCGACGAAAAAAGCCGCGTGCCAGACCCGGACCGCCTGCTGCAGTCCTACCACCAGTCCACTGCCACCCTGAATTTGCTGCGCGCGTTTGCCCAGGGCGGGTTTGCCGACCTGCACCAGGTGCACAAGTGGAACCTGGACTTTATCGCCAACTCCGCGCTGGCCGAAAAATACAGCCAACTGGCCGATCGCATCGACGAAACCCTGGCGTTCATGCGCGCCTGCGGTATGGACAGTTCGCCGCAATTGCGCGAAACCAGCTTCTTCACCGCCCACGAAGCGCTGCTGCTGAACTATGAACAGGCCTTCGTGCGCCGCGACAGCCTGACCAACGACTACTACGACTGCTCGGCCCATATGCTTTGGATCGGCGACCGCACCCGTCAGCTGGACGGTGCCCACGTCGAGTTCCTGCGCGGGGTCAACAACCCGATCGGGGTCAAGGTCGGCCCGAGCATGAAGCCTGAGGACCTGATCCGCCTGATCGACATCCTCAACCCGGACAACGACCCAGGCCGCCTCAACCTGATTGCGCGCATGGGCGCCGGCAAGGTCGGCGACCACCTGCCCAACCTGATTCGTGCGGTACAGCGCGAGGGCAAGCAGGTGCTGTGGAGTTCGGACCCGATGCACGGCAACACCATCAAGGCCAGCAGCGGCTACAAGACCCGCGACTTTGCGCAGATTCTTGGCGAGGTGAAGGAGTTCTTCCAGGTCCACCAGGCCGAGGGCAGCTATGCCGGCGGGATCCATATCGAGATGACCGGGCAGAACGTCACCGAATGCATTGGCGGCGCGCGGCCGATTACCGAAGATGGCTTGTCTGACCGTTATCACACGCATTGCGACCCACGGATGAATGCCGATCAGTCGCTGGAATTGGCGTTTTTGATTGCCGAGACGTTGAAGCAAGTCAAACGCTGAGATTTTAGTTGCCTGGGCCGACGCCATCGCGGGCAAGCCCGCTCCCACAGGG
>NZ_VBVZ01000806.1 GCF_005863185.1 Pseudomonas edaphica | reverse complement strand
CCTCAACCCGTCGGATATCCAGTTAAGTCGCAACCTTTACGACCTGTATGTCGGTATCAACGGGACAACCGATAAACTGACGGTTTCCAGTTGGTTTTCCAATAGCGCGAATCAGATTGAGCAGATTCAGTTCTCCGGGGAAAAAGTCTGGAGTGCCAGCACTATCAAAGATATGACTAAAGGCACAGTAACTCAGGGCAACGATGTGCTCTTTGGTGAGGATACTCTTGCAGACTCGTTAAGCGGCTTTGCCGGGGACGATAAGCTTTATGGGCTAGGTGGCAACGATATCTTGTCGGGCGGTGGAGGGGACGATGAACTGAGCGGTGGCGAGGGCGCTGACACGCTGATGGGCGGGATGGGGAATGATCAACTGCATGGCGGTGGTGGTAGTGATCTATATCATTTCGAACGTAACGGGGGGCAGGATGTTATTGACGATTTCGACACTAACTCCAATACCGATGTACTGCAATTTGGTGCCGGTATTTCCGCCAACCAACTATGGTTCAGCAAAAAAGGCTGGGACTTGGAGATCAGCGTTATCGGTACCGCTGATAAAGTGACAATATCCAAGTGGTCCTTTTGGGGGGCGGGAACTTGGGAAAAGGCGCAGCATATTGAGCAGTTCCGTACCCATGACGGAAAAGTCCTATTGGAAAACCAGGTCGATCAACTTGTGGGCGCCATGGCTGCTTTTGCGCCTCCAGCACCAGGCAATGTTTCCTTGCCGCAAAATTATCAATCGTCGTTGAATGCAGTTATTGCCAGTAACTGGCAATAGGGGCATAACCTGCCGTGCCAACCGGCACGGCAGGGCTATGGTTTCTATCGGCTCCCAGTTATATGTCTAGTCCGAAATATCCTGGCATTCTCTCCCATCCTCGCTGGTAGGGTGCATGGGGGCGGATACATCTCAACGGATGCAATTAATATAGGAGCACGCGATGCACGAGCGTAACGTCGAAATTAAATTGCTAGTTATCGATGGGCCCTTCAAGGGCCAACGTATGGCTCAGCCGGGAGAGCAGTTCACCTTCGAGGCCAGCAGCGTTAGAACCAAAACGAAGATTAAGGTCACCTACTATTTGCGCTGCCATCGGCTACTTGGGATGGTGTGGGCCTTACCTACCAACAAAAGCGTTTCAAACTGGCAAGCGCCGAAAAACCATCCTGACGATGATCAGCGTCACGTCGTTATTTAGAAGATGTAGCCCGACGTATAGTCAAATGCCGCGAGCAACTCCGGCATGTCGCTCCGTTGCTGAACATACGGCTAAAAATAAAGTGCGCTTTACGTGCTCAACGTTCGCTGAGCGTTGTTATGACTAACACCTGGATTTACAGGCATGAAGTTGCTTGGCTCATAACTAAAAATTAATCAATAGGAAATTTCCTAAAGGGTAAAATATTTGACTCTGCGGTGTCTGAAAAATATTTTTTGGTGTTTCTAATAATCCAGTAATAAAACCGAAAAGAAAAAACCGCATAACGGTATCTTCCAACTAAGCCAAATGACTCAGGAAGAATCATGCCATCAACAATCAAAATTCCAGATGTGCGCCTACTTGGCCAATACACTGCGTTGAAATATGCATTTTTTGTCTGGCTGGCCTCACCAGCATCTGCATTAGCCGACATTGATATCGACACCGCTAACGGGCTGATTGACTCCAAAAGAACGGCCTGGTTCAAAGAACTGCAAAGCCATGTCATCACTGGCTACCCACAACCAGGATCAGAAGCGGCAAACCTTGACCGACTAGGGTCTATCGCCTACGCGCAGGACGGCGGCGACAGATATCGGCTCGCCATCAGCGATGCATCCCAGAAATCTATCTATAAGAGGGCGATCATGACGCAGTCAGCGCTAGGCTCCCTCACCCCTGAAAAAACACCCCGCGCACCGCTGGATCTCTCAACCTTCGATTCATACAGTCACTTGGTAGATCTATACAACCAGGCAAGCTACTCATATGACGCTAATGAAAAAAGAGAACGAACCGCAGATTTCATATTAAAAGACCAGTTCCTTCGTGGTCGTCCCAAGGACGTGCTTGAGAACTCACAATACATAAAAAACTATCAGTCCATAAAAGGTTCATCCTTCCCCAGCGGCCATACGTGGGATGGCTATGAAACGGCAATGGGCATGAGCCTGGTATTTCCAGAGCGTGGCAGTGAAATCATTTCCCGCGCCTTGCAGTACGGCGAAAGCCGGGTGGTATTGCGAGCGCACTTTCCTACCGACACCATCGCGTCCCGTATCGGTAACTATTACTACCTGTCCAAAATGCTGGAAGACGACACGCTGGCAACGACTTTTTTTGAGTTGAGCGGTGATATCCGCAAGCAGGTAGAAG
>NZ_VBVZ01000805.1 GCF_005863185.1 Pseudomonas edaphica | reverse complement strand
ATTTTCAACAGCTGTAGCGTGAGGATTTGGACCTCGCCCCCCTGTACCAGGGAAACATGCAAAGGCTCGATCTGATCGACAAGCCATCCGTTGGGCAGCGATTGGTGCTCAAGGGCTGATAGCTGTTGCCCATCGTCAGTTTTGAAGAACGCCTTGCGCACCTTTCCTGATGCAATCACGCCGGTCAGGGTGAGCCCTTTGAGGGCCACAGGCGCCTTTTCGCCGCTGTGCTGGAGAGGTGGGTCTGGTCGCCGCTGGGCATTGAACAGCGGTTTTTCCCAGGTCTGGCTATAGGTTTGTAATTCGGTAGAAGTGACGGGCGCAGTGCTGGCTGCGTTTGCTGGAGCCGCGGGCGTGTTGAGCGGCGGTAGCCATCGCACGACACGCCCTGCGCCATTGAGCACGCCCAGTGTCAGCCCTACTTAGCCAAGCATGCCAGCCCCCGCCCACAGCTTCCAGATGCTTGGGTGGTTCATGGCGTTGCCTCCTTCAATGCAGGGTTTTGCAGATAAGCGCTGATCAACAGCTGCGTAGCCAATCGGTTGCCGGTGAGTGCTCTTGTTCGGTTCGTTTCGATTTTCATGGACTCGATGAACATCGATACCTTGCTGGTTTCCAACTGATGCAACAGGCCCGCGAGTGGTTCGATCGCACATTCCAGGTTTATGCGCACACTGACTTGGCGGTAGGGCGCTGTTTGATTCACAGCCACCGGAATCCGATTGGTGACGGTGCAGCCGCCAGCCGTGGCAAACGTCTGAAGATCGGCTGCAATCAACTGCATGAGTTGGGCGGTGGCGGCGCCCATGTCTGCATCTGCCAACAGGTTCTCATTGCCCGCAGCAGAGGCTCTGAGCTGCGCCAGTGCGGCCTCCAACGCAGGTACCTGACTGGATAACGCGGCATAGCGTTGCTGATTGAGGCGCAGTGTTTGCATCTGCTCGGCAATGTCCATCAACGGTTGGTTGAACCACACATGCAGGGTCAAAAAGTACCCTGCCGCCAAGGTCAATGCTGCCAATCCCAAGGCTGCGGCCCGCCGGCTGGCGCTAAGGAGTCTTGGGGGCATGGCTGGCCTCCATTTTGCGCAAGGTGGCGAGCAGGGTGAACCGGTCCTTGCCGGTCGCCGAGTCCGGCTGGATGGCGCCCTGGAAGTTGATAGCTGTCAGGCTGCTGCAGCTTTTCATTGAAGACATCAGCGCACTGGCCTGGTTGCTGTGGCCTGTCAGGCTCACTTGGCCATCGACACTGATGTCCAGGTATTCCAGGGTGGTGTCCAGGGTGATGCATTGGGTCAGTTCATTGAGCAGCGCACTCATGGACGTTGTTTGCGCCCGACGTTCGACGACATAGCGTTGGGCATTCAAGGTGTCGTTGATCTGCTGATTGATTGCCTGGACGTGCTGCGTCTGCTGTTGCAGGGCCTTGACCTCGCGCTGCATCTCTTCCAGGGCTTGTTGGCGATTGTGCAGCCAGAGGAGCATCGTGGTTATTATCAAGACAAGGCCAACCACCACCAGCGCCGGAAATGGCCGCATGAAGGTGCGACGTATCTGGAGGCGACGGTGAGGGGGGAGCAGATTGACGTTCAAACGAACCCCGTGCTCGTCGAGTACATCGACGCTGGCGATCAAATGACCCGCTTGCTGCGCCTGATCGAGGAGTGTATCCAATCGCTCCCTGTTGACTGCTGCCAAGCGAATACCAACCAGCGTTCGATGCTCGGTGGGCTCACGAGCGAAGTCGAAGTAAACTTGGCTGGCCTTGTATGGCGTGTATTTGTCCATTTCATACGACAGCACCGAGGCAAGATTCTGCGCCGCCGCGGCAGGCAGCAATAGCTCGTGTATCAATAATTGGGAGGGCAGCAGAACAAGTACGACCGTGCCGGGTTCTACGGTGGATTGTTGTGAGGCCCAGGGGTCGGTACAAAAGGTATCGCCCTGGAAAAACAATAACCGTTGTGTCTTCACAGGCTTGATCGCGGTATGCCAGGAGGCGGGTAAACAGGCCATCAACTCTGCCCCCCACCAGGAAAAAAAGGCAGGGAATGACGAAGCTTGCCAGCGCAGCATCAGCAATCGAACCCAGGGGCGCTGCCGCTCTGCCAAGGCTTGGAGCATGAGGGTCATTCTTTCCAGCGCAGCACACGATGCGGCTGTTGGCCGCCTCCTTGAGGTGATAAAAAAACGACTGCCTGCAGAGAGGCGGATACCTGATTGTCAGAGGTGGCGACGACGTCCACGTTGACCACCGACTCAGGTCCGCGCTGGACGGCGATTTTGGGGGGTGACAAGTTCAACACGGTCAACAGGGTCGGGGGGGCGACATCCGGGTCGGGTTCGGTGAGGCCCGACCATAATGTGATA
>NZ_VBVZ01000804.1 GCF_005863185.1 Pseudomonas edaphica | reverse complement strand
GCAATACGCTGTAGTCGGCGTTGTCGGGGATGGTGCCACCGCTGGTCACGGCGGTGAGTTTGGCGCCACGGCGGGCGCGCAGGGTGTGGGTCACGGCGTCACGGTGCAGGTAGGCACTGCGGATGCCCTGGCGGCCGTTATAGCCGTCGGCGAGCATGTGCAGCAGCGCCTGGTAGTGGCGTTCATCGAGTGCGGCGTAGGGTGAGGCGCGACGGATGAGGTCCAGCAATGCCTGTTCCGGCCATTCGCGGGCGCTGACTTCGGCGATGATTTGTTGGGCCAGCACGTCCAGCGGGGCGATGGGGATGTGCAAGGTGTCCAGTTCGCCGCGCCGCACGCAGTCGAGCAGGGCGGCGCATTCGATCAAATCATCACGGGTGGTGGCGAACAGTCGCCCCTTGGGCGTGCCGCCGACCTGGTGACCGGAACGCCCGACCCTTTGCAGAAAACCGTTGATGGAACCGGGCGAGCCGATCTGGCACACCAGGTCGACCTCACCGATATCAATCCCCAACTCCAGCGACGCGGTGGCGATCAGCACTTGCAGTTCACCGGCCTTGAGCCGTTGCTCGGCGTCCAGGCGCAGCTCTTTGGCCAGGCTGCCGTGGTGCGCGGCAACAGCGGTCTTGCCCAAACGCTCGCTCAAGTGCCGGGCCAAGCGTTCGGCCAGGCGCCGGGTGTTGACAAACACCAGCGTAGTGCGGTGTTCGCGGGCCAGCGTGGCGAGGCGGTCGTAGACCAATTCCCACACATCGTTGGCCATCACCGCCGAGAGCGGCACTGGTGGTACTTCGATATCCAGGTCGCGGGGGCGCGCGTGGCCGATATCGACGATGGCGCACTCACGCCCGCTGCCGACCAAAAATCGCGACACCGCCTCGATAGGCTTTTGCGTGGCCGACAGGCCGACGCGGGTCAATGGCTCGCTGCATAACCCTTGCAGGCGCTCCAGGCTCAGAGCCAGGTGGCTGCCGCGCTTGCCGGCGGCGATGGCGTGGATTTCGTCGACGATCACCGTGCGCGTGCTGGCCAGCATCTGCCGACCGGAGTCCGAGCCCAGCAGCACGTAGAGCGATTCCGGTGTGGTGACGAGGATATGCGGCGGCCGTTTGCGCATGAGTGCGCGGTCTTTTTGCGGGGTGTCGCCGGTACGCACGGCGGTGCGGATAGTCAGCGGTGGCAAACCCAGCGCCTGCAATTGCGCGGTGATGCCGGCCAGCGGGTTTTGCAGGTTGATCTGGATATCGTTGGACAGCGCCTTGAGCGGCGACACGTACACCACCAGCGTTTCGTCCGGCAGTTGACCGCCGTTGGCCAGGCCTTGGTGCACCAGGTCATCGAGCACCGCCAGGAACGCGGTCAGGGTCTTGCCGGAGCCTGTGGGCGCGGCGATCAAGGTTGAGCGGCGTTGACGGATCAGCGGCCACGCCTGGGCCTGGGCGCCGGTCACCGAGGGAAAGGTGTTGCCAAACCAGGCACTGACGGCGGGGTGGAAGCCGTCCAATACCGTGTCGGTTGATTCAGGAAGGTTCATCTATTGATTGATACTGCCCATGCCAACAAGTTGCAATCAGGTACTTTGTCCGTGACGGTTGCGCTACAAACCCGCAAAATGCAACGATTCTGGCAACAACCTACGGCAAGGCGCACACGCCTGCCGATAATAACCATCGTTCCAAACAGACCGGGCCTGCTCAATCTATGCGAATGCGCCTTATGTTACTGGGCGGCGGGAATGCCCTCGGGCAGGCGCTGATTCGCCTCGGTGCAGAGGAAGACATCGGTTTCCTCGCACCTAAACCGCCCCAAGACGGCTGGGATGCCGCGAGCCTCACCCAATTGCTCGACGACACCCGTCCCGATGCGCTGATCAACCTCGCCTACTATTTCGACTGGTTCCAGGCCGAAGCGGTCAGCGAAACACGTTTGGCCGCCCAGGAGTTCGCCATCGAACGCCTGGCCGAACTGTGCCAGCACCACAACATCACCTTGCTGCAACCGTCCAGCTACCGCGTGTTCGATGGCTCTCGTGCCACCGCCTACAGCGAAAAAGACGAGCCGGTGCCCCTGGGCTTGCGCGGCCAGGCGTTATGGCGGATCGAGCAGAGCGTGCGCGCCACCTGCCCGCAACATGTGCTGCTGCGCTTTGGCTGGCTGCTGGATGACAGTGTCGATGGCACCCTCGGGCGCTTCCTGGCCCGTGCCGAGAAGCCGGATGAATTGCTGATGGCCGATGACCGGCGCGGCAACCCGACGCCGGTGGACGACGCGGCGCGGGTGATCATTTCAGTGCTTAAACAGCTCGATTGCGCGGCGCCGCTGTGGGGCACCTATCATTACGCCGGCCACGAAGCGACCACGCCGTTGGCGCTGGGG
>NZ_VBVZ01000803.1 GCF_005863185.1 Pseudomonas edaphica | reverse complement strand
GCGTATCAGGGACGCCCAGGATGTTCGGGGTAAAACCTCAATGCCACGCCGCTGATAAGGATCGCCGCACACAAGTACCAGGCCGGCACCAACGCGCTGCCCGTCAGCGCAATCAGCCACGTCACGATCAGTGGAGAAAAGCCGCCGAACAACGTGACACCGAAGCTGTAAATGATCGACAACCCCGTCACCCGGTTATCGCGGGAGAAGGCTTCCATCAGCAACGCCAGCCCTGCCCCACCGCTGAGCGCCATGGGCAGAATCAACAACGAAACGGCCACCAGGCATAGCAGCGTGCTTTGCTGGCCGAGCATCACAAACGCGGGATAGGTCAGCACCGCCTGCAACTCACACAGCCAATATAACAACGGCTTGCGCCGTTGCATGCGATCGGCGAAGCGCGACGCGATGGGCGGGATAACGGCCAGCAACACACAGGCGAAAGCCACCAGCGCAAAGGCGAAGCTGCTGGGGTAGTTCAATGTGCGGGTCAGGTAGGTGGGCATGTAGAACACCACCATGTACGAGCTCACCGTGGAGCTGGCCATCAACAAAATGCCCAATCCCAGGGTGCGTGCGTGCTCGCGCACAAAATCACGAAAAGGCGTGGGTTTTGCGATATTTTCGTGGGTTTCATCCAGGTGTTTGCGGATGTACCAGCCCACCGGCCCGATCATCAAACCGATGATAAAGGGTACACGCCAGCCCCAACTGTGCAGTGCCTGCTCCGACAGCAACGTGGTGAGCACCAGCCCGGACAACGCGCCCAACAGAGCAGCGGCACCTTGGCTTGCGCCCTGCCAGCAGACCATGAAGCAACGATTGTCGGCACGCCCGGACTCCATCAAAAACGCCGAGGCCGCGCCTACCTCGCCACCAGCTGAGAAGCCCTGCAACAGACGACCGAATACCAGCAGCCCAGTGGCAACAATACCGATACTGGAATAGGTCGGAGTGAAAGCGATAACGCCCGTGCCTACGGTCATCAGGGCGATGGTCAAAGACAACGCCTGCTTGCGTCCATAGCGGTCGGCAAACCGGCCGATCATCACTGCGCCGAGCGGACGGATCAGAAAGCCCAAGGCAAAGGTCACCAACGACATCATTAACGACGCCAAGGGCGAGTCAGCCGGGAAAAACAATTTGCCGATAATTACCGCAAAAAAACTGTAGACCGTGAAGTCGTAGATCTCCAGCGCGTTACCCAGGGATGACGCCACCACAACCCGACGCATCTTGGCGCGCGGCGGCACAGCCGTTACAGGAGCAACATAGTCAAACGAGGCAGAAGGAACCGAAGGGCTTTTCATGGCTCAACGTACTCCTGACTGACGCAAGGCATTGGGCGTGAACTCGCCCTCGACAGCTTTAACGTCAAACTGATAGCTGCGCTTCTCCTCATTCTTGAGCCCCAGTACCAGGTAGCGTCCGCTGATCATGTCGTTCAGTGTCTCGGCGGTATAAAACGGTACCTGATCGTTGTAATAGGACTGCTGGTGGGCTTCAGCCATACGCCACAAAGTATTACGGCCGTCGTAGTGGTCAATCACTGCGGCCTGCCAGGAGTCCTCATCGATGTAGAAGTCACGCTTGGCGTAGACATGTCGCTGGCCGGGCTTCAAGGTTGCGACCACGTGCCAGACCCGATGCAATTCATAACGCGCCAACCCTTGATCGATATGACCAGCCTTGGTGATGTCGGCATATTTGAGCTTGGGTGAGTCGAGCTTGTAGCTGTTATAGGGAATGTACAGCTCCTGCTTGCCCACCAACTTCCAGTCGTAGCGATCCGGCGCACCATTGAACATGTCGTAGTTGTCCACCACCCGTTGGCCGTCGGTGCTACCCGCAGGTCCGTCGTAGGCTACCTGCGGTGCCCGCCGTACACGCCGCTGGCCGGCGTTGTAGATCCAAGCCTGGCGGGGCTCCTTGACCTGGTCGAGGGTCTCGTGGACCAATTCGACATTACCGGCCAGGCGAGCTGGGGCGGTGATCGTCTGTTTGTTGTAGAACAGCACATTGCTGGGTTTGGCCGGGTCGTAGTCGGCCAGACTTTCGCGTAGCGCATAAAGATGGTCAAAGGTCACGGGCGTGCCCACGCCGCGCACATCCGGGACAATCTGCACCATCTGGCGCTTCATGCTGTCGCCACGGTAACGGGTGATATGGTTCCAGATCACTTCAAGGCCGTCCTTGGGAATGGGGAATGGATACGCCTTGGTGAAGTTCTCCAGACCGTTTCCACCGGCAACCAGCTGAGTGCTCAAGACATTTTTGCGGGCGGCCTCGACAATCGCAGGTGGCACGCTGACGCTGCGGTGCGTGGGGTACACATTCATTGTGTAGTCGGGGTAGCGCTTGAACATAGCCACCTGGCC
>NZ_VBVZ01000802.1 GCF_005863185.1 Pseudomonas edaphica | reverse complement strand
GGTGAATTTTGCATCGCTATCGCAGGCAAGCCAGCTCCCACACAGATCAACAGCGGTTATTCAGCGAAGCTCATGCCGTGTTTGGCTTTGGTGGTTTTCACCGCTTCCAATACCGCCAGCAAGCAATCATCACGATAGCGCTCCAGCGCCGAAATGCTGTGTTTACCCAACTGATCGCTGGTGCCGTCGACCACATCGTCAATCAACTTGTCGGTCAGCTCCGGCGCCGGCAAATACGTCCACGGCAACTGCAACGCCGGGCCGAACTGGGCCATGAAGTGGCGCATTCCGGCATCACCGCCCGCGAGGGTGTAAGTCAGGAATGTGCCCATGAACGACCAGCGCAAACCGGCGCCAAATCGGATCGCATCGTCGATTTCACCGGTGGTCGCCACGCCGTCATTCACCAGGTGCAACGCCTCACGCCACAGCGCTTCGAGCAAGCGGTCAGCGATAAACCCCGGCACTTCCTTACGCACATGCAGCGGGCGCATGCCGAGGGATTCATACACCTTGATCGCCGCCTGAATTGCCTGCGGCGCGGTGTTCTTTCCGCCCACCACTTCCACCAGCGGCAACAGGTAAACCGGGTTGAAGGGGTGGCCGACCACACAGCGTTCCGGGTGGGTGGAACCTTCGTAGAACTCGCTCGGCAACAGACCTGAAGTGCTCGAGCCAATCAGCGCATTCGGCTTGGCCGCTGCGCTGATCTTGCTGTGCAGTTCGAGTTTCAGCTCCAGGCGTTCCGGGGCGCTTTCCTGGATGAAGTCGGCGTCTTTTACGCATTCCTCAATGGTGGTTACAAAGCGCAGGCGATCCTGAGAGGCGCCCGGCGCCAGGCCTTGTTTCTCCAAGGCGCCCCAGGCGTTGGCAACGCGCTTGCGCAGGGCCGCTTCGGCGCCAGGCGCCGGGTCCCAGGCCACCACATCCAGGCCGTGGGCCAGGGCGCGGGACACCCAGCCGCTGCCGATAACGCCGCTGCCGAGGGCGGCGAAGGTTTTGATTTCAGTGATAAAGCTCATGTCGACAATCCCTGAGTAATTCGGTGATCAAGGTGGGAGCTGGCTTGTCGAATCGTCGCACCGCTGCGATATCGGTGTATCAGTTGGTGCATTCGGTGCAGGTGTACCGCTATCGCGGGCAAGCCCGGCTCCCACAGGGTTTTGTGGTGTCTGAGTTAGCCGCGCTTGGTCAGGCCCATCTTGATTCGGCCCTCCGCCGGGGTCATGACCCGCGCGCCCAGGCGGCTGAGGATTTCACTCGCGCGCTCCACCAGTTGGCCATTAGTGGCGAGCACGCCTTTGTCCAGCCACAGGTTGTCTTCCAGGCCGACCCGCACGTTGCCGCCCAGCAGCACCGCTTGCGCCGCCATGGGCATTTGCATGCGGCCGATACCGAAGCCAGCCCACACGGCGTCGGCAGGCAGGTTGTCGACCATGGCTTTCATGGTGGTGGTGTCGGCCGGTGCGCCCCATGGGATGCCCAGGCACAGCTGGAACAGCGGGTTGTCGAGCAAACCTTCCTTGATCATCTGCTTGGCAAACCACAGGTGGCCGGTGTCGAAAATTTCCAACTCGGCCTTAACGCCCAGCTCTTGAATACGCTTGGCGCCCGCCCGCAGTTGCGCCGGGGTGGACACGTAAATGGTGTCGCCATCGCCGAAGTTGAGCGTGCCGCAGTCCAGGGTGCAGATCTCCGGCAGCAACTCCTCAACATGGGCCAGGCGCGTCAGCGGGCCGACCAGGTCGGTGTTGGGGCCGAACTCCATCGGGTTCTCGCCGCCGCCGATTTCCAGGTCGCCACCCATACCGGCGGTGAGGTTGACGATGATGTCGATGTCGGCCTCGCGGATGCGCTCCATCACTTCGCGATACAGCGCCACGTCGCGGCTGAACTTGCCGGTTTGCGGGTCGCGCACATGGCAGTGCACCACGGTGGCGCCGGCCTTGGCGGCTTCCACTGCGGCTGCGGCGATTTGTTTGGGAGTGACCGGCACGTGCGGGCTGCGGCTGGTCGTGTCGCCAGCACCGGTGAGTGCGCAGGTGATGATGACGTCGTGGTTCATGAGGCGGTTCCTTACAGGCGGGCGTAGTGATGCCGTTCGCAGCCAACAGCGGCTGCGATACGGTGATGCGAATCAGGTTATTTGCTGGTCAGTTGCAGGTTGGCCGCAGCCGGTTTGCCGTCGAAGGTGGTCACGCCTTCGAGCCAGCGCTGCTGGTCTTGCGGGTGGTCCTTGAGCCACTGCTTGGCCGACTCGAGGGCATCTTTGTGATCCAGCAACGGCTGCATCATTCGGCTCTCGTCGGCGGCGGTGAACGTCAGGTTGGTCAGCAGTTTGTGCACGTTGGGGCACTGCTCGGCGTAAGTCGGCGAAGTCACGCTCCACAC
>NZ_VBVZ01000801.1 GCF_005863185.1 Pseudomonas edaphica | reverse complement strand
CAAGAGGTGTGCAACTTGAGAGTGCGCTGGGAGACCTTGGAGGATCACACGCCGGGGTTTGAGGCGAGTGAAGATCATCGTGTGTTTATGTCGGGGTTGGAGGCGTACTTCTCTGCAGAACCGGCGGTTTACCATGTGGAGGCGTTTGCCGATGGAACTTCTCTAAACAACGATGTCAATTTGACGGCTCGCTAGCGCAGCAAAAGCAGCATGGATCAGTCAGCGTCAGGCTACTTCCTGACACCCATGGAGAGAATAATGAGAGTCATCATTGCAATATTGTTGATGCTCAGTGGCTACGCTTACGCCGGGTGCGGCAATATCAGTGACGGCAACCTTCGAGCCACGTGCCAGGCAGAAATGAACGGGCAAAGCTGCGGCAACATCAGCGACAGCGATCAACGCGCTTATTGCAATGCCAAGAGCAACGGCCAAAGCTGCGGCAACATTCAAGACAGCAATTTACGTAACGAGTGTGAAGCCGCGAAGCGCTGAGCCGCCCGCGAGATGGGACCAGCCTTCGCGCTGGCCCCGTCCATCTTTTATCTTTGTGCACGCCTCTGGCCGGCGCGGTGAACCCAACACTTTTAAAGTGAAAGCACGCGTACTTAGGGATCATTGCGTCGCATCAAAACACTCATGGTATTTCACCGCGCCTGGTGCGGTTTTTGCGGATTGTCCAACCCCCTCAAGACCCTTTATCCTCCTCGCTCCCGCTCGACCCACTCCGGAGCCGCCATGGACCTCGCCACGCTCGCCCTCTTCCTCCCCGCCTGCTTCGCCCTGAACATGGCGCCTGGCCCCAATAACCTGCTGTCCGTAAGCAACTCCACGCGCTATGGCTATCGCACTTCTTGCCTTGCGGGTATTGGCCGTTTGCTGGCCTTTGCCGGCATGATCGCCCTCGCCTCTGCCGGCTTGGCGGTGGTGCTGCAGACTTCGGAGCTGTTGTTCTACGGGATCAAGATTCTCGGTGCGGCGTATCTGTTTTATCTGGCATTTCAGCTGTGGCGGGCTAACCCGCAGAAAGAAGCTGAATCAGCCCCGGACAAGGTGGGATTGTGGGCGTTGGCACGTCAGGAGTTTCTGGTGGCGGCTGGCAACCCGAAAGCCATCCTGATCTTCACCGCGTTCCTCCCGCAATTCGTAGTGCCAGGCCAACCGATCACCCCCCAATTCGCGCTGCTGGGTGCGATGTTCCTGGGCCTGGAATGGATAGCGATCAGCGCCTACGCCTACATGGGCACGCACATGCGCCGCTGGTTTGCCGAACCCAGCGGCAAGCGCTTATTCAATCGCTGCTGCGCCGGGCTGTTATCGGCGGCGGCGGCGGTGTTGTTGATGGCGCGCAGGGCGTGAGGACAAGCCTGCGCACTCAACGAACAGGGAAAACGCGACATGACCCGAATCGAACTCGCCGACTTTTACCAAGGCTACATCGACTGCCTCAACCGCCAGGACTGGGAGCACCTGGGCCACTTCGTCCACCCGCAGGTGACCTACAACGCCACCACCGTCGGCCTGGCAGGCTACCGCGCGATGCTGGAACGCGACTTTCGTGAGATCCCGGACCTGGTGTTTCGCATCCAACTGCTGGTAGCCGACCCGCCTACCATCGCCAGCCGGTTGAATTTCAACGTCAGCCCCAGAGGCGAGTTCTTCGGGCTGCCGATCAACGGCAGGACCGTGGCCTTCGATGAAAACGTATTCTACGAGTGCTGCGACGGGAAAATTGCGCAGGTCTGGTCGGTCATCGACAAAGCCGCGATAGCCCAACAGCTGACACCCGATAAACCTTGATCGACCGTCTAGACTCTCTACACCCAACCACCCCGTGGAGACCCAAGATGAACAAAAACACCCTCTGCCTCTGGTACAACGGTACCGCCCTGGAGGCGGCCACTTTCTACGCCCGGACGTTCCCGAACAGCGCTGTTACGGCCGTGCATCACGCCCCTGGCGACTTTCCGGCGGGCAAGCAAGGCGATGTATTAACCGTCGACTTCAGCGTGCTGGGCATTCCCTGCCTGGGCCTGAATGGTGGCCCGGCGTTCCCGCACAGCGAGGCGTTTTCGTTTCAGGTGGCGACGGACGACCAGGCCGAAACCGACCGCTATTGGAATGCCATTATCGACAACGGCGGCCAGGCCAGCGCCTGCGGCTGGTGCAAGGACAAGTGGGGCGTGTCCTGGCAGATCACCCCGCGCGTCTTGTCTGCGGCGGTGACGCATGCCGACCCGGCCATCGCCAAGCGTGCGTTCGATGCGATGATGACCATGACCAAGATCGATGTGGCCGCCATCGAAGCTGCGATAGCTGGGCGTTGAACGCTATACAGACCAGTGTGGGAGCGGGCTTGCTCGCGAAAGCGGTGGGTCAGTCAATATCTGCCTGTCTGAAAGATTGCATT
>NZ_VBVZ01000800.1 GCF_005863185.1 Pseudomonas edaphica | reverse complement strand
GGCTTCACCAGCATTACCAGTTGGCTGGCAGGCTAATGAGCCGACGTCGCAGGTGGTGGGTAATCATTGGCTTGATGGAGGAGGGCAGTTGCTCTTGCCCGTGCCGTCTGCGTTGATTCCGCATGCGACCAATTACTTGATTAATGCGGCGCATCCACAGGTTCAGACGCATTTACTCGAGACGATTGAGCCGTTCTGGTTTGATAAGCGTTATTTGCGCTAAAGAAGAGTAGGGCAGTGCCGAGATGCCCGTGACTCGTCCTTCTGGAAGGCTGCTTTCGGCCCAGAGTGTGTAAAAACGCGCTGATGCACTGTCGGCGCGCAGCGCTGACGGTTGTTAGCTGAGTAATTGCTCACAACAAGTCCTGCGGATCATCACGAGGGTCTGGGAGCCCCTAGCGCCGCTTCTACCTTGCTGGGTGGCCAAAATACAGACCTCTTCAGGCCGACAGCGCCTTCATTAAACCGCTGGTACCGAGAATTTTCATGACTCGTTTCAAGTTGTAGGCGAGGACGTTCAAGCTCATCTCCGCACTTACTCCGTTCAGCTTTCGTGTCAGGAAGTGCGTTGCACCCATCCATTGTTTGAGCGTCCCGAAGGGATGCTCAACAGTCCGTTTTCGGACGCGCATCATCTCCGGTGCTTTGCTCAGCCTAAGCTGCATTTCCTCCAATACAGCTTCATGCTCCCAGCGTCGAACTCGTCGTTCCGTGCTCGGGGTGCATTGCGACTTCAACGCGCAGCTCTGGCATTTCGAACTCCAGTAACGATGCAAATTCAGGCCTTTTTCAACGTAGGAGTAGTGCCAGACCAGTGCCTCGCCAGCCGGGCAAATGTATTCGTTTTTTGCCGCGTCATAGATGAAGGCATCGTTATTGAAACGCCCGTCAGCCTTGGCTCCAGAGGTCATCGGTTTGGGCACATAGGCGGTGATGCCGGCATTGTGACAAGCCAGGATTTGTTCGCTTTTGAAATAACCTCGGTCCGCCACTACCGACAACGTATCTGACCCCATCGCCTCGCGGGCCTGCCTGGCCATCGAGCTGAGTTGATCGCGGCCGGAACCGACGTTGGTCACCTCATGCGCAACGATCAAATGGTGCTGGGTATCGACCGCTGTCTGCACGTTGGAACCGACGATTCCAGTGCCGCGCGTCATCATGGAACGGGCGTCTGGATCGGTCAGTGAGACCTGTTTATCCGGTGATTCGTTGAGCTGAGTTTCAATGACCTGCAACTCTTTCATCTGAGCTTTGAGCTTGTCGATTTTCTCTTGCAGACGAGCAGCCTTGGGCTGAGCGACCGAGGGTTCTTGCCGGTCGGTTTCGTCGAGCGTAGTCAGGTACCGATTGATACTTGATTCAATTTCTTCCATCCGCCGTTTCAGCTTGGCGCTGGTGAAATTGCTGTCGCGGTTATTGACGGCCTTGAATTTACTGCCGTCGATGGCGACCAGATTTTCTTCGAACAGTCCTAGCTGCTGGCACAGCACCACGAACTGGCGGCAGACACCTCGGATGGCCTTGCTGTTGTCTTTTCGGAAGTTGGCGATGGTCTTGAAATCGGGCATCAAACGCCCAGTCAGCCACATCAGCTCGACGTTGCGTTGGGCTTCTCGTTCAAGACGCCGGCTCGATGGAATGCGGTTCAGATAGCCGTAGATGTAGATCTTCAGCAGGACCGAGGGATGGTAAGCCGGCCGGCCTGTATCAGCAGGTAAGGCGCCCTCGAAACCTAGTTTGACCAGGTCCAGTTCGTCGACAAAGATGTCGACTACGCGCACCGGATTGGCATCCGTGACGTAATCGTCGAGGCTCGCGGGAAGGAAGGTTTCTTGGCCTCTATGTTCACCTTGGATAAAGCGCTTCATGGGCGATCCCTGCGATGAAATCCTCAGAAATCATAGCAGGGCTAAGAGCGGTGTTCTGTTCAGATATTGATGCGTTTTTCAACCGCCTGTAGTTGCTTTACCGGGTCCCAACCACTCGGCGACGCTTGAGCTTTGCTCCACCAAAGCATTCCTTTAGAGATCCATAATCTCCGCAAATCAGCATGAGCAGATGTTGCGTCATCATAGCCGAACTGCGTACCGCAGGACGGGCACATGCCAAACGAAGAGCAGCCAACCTCATCGTATGGAGGCTCTTCAAGCCCGGGGTATCCACAAACCGGACAAAGATATGACACGTTGCTTGCAATCATCCAACCCCCAGATTTCTAGCCTCTAGCCCACGTTGTCGGCGTACCTGCTGATTTCCGGAATCTTATACTGAATCTGAGCAACTGATGTCTGACCTGGGCTGAGTAGGAAAAAACACTAGAGTGGAAGCCGCTAACAAGGGTTTTGACACACTCTGGGCCGAAAGCGGCCAGCCAGCAATCAAAGTCAAATCCATATGCAGTATTTCAG
>NZ_VBVZ01000007.1 GCF_005863185.1 Pseudomonas edaphica | reverse complement strand
GCTTTTTAGTGGCGGATGGAATCAGACGAGGGGTTTAGGCTCGTGCTCTGTTTCCAAGGCCTTGTGCTCAACCGGGGCTGGAGCCTCGATCGCTTCGGCAGCCGGTGCGGCAGCGGCTGCAGCAGCGGCGGCTTCAGCTTCCTTGCGGCGACGACGCACTTCACGTGGGTCGTTCGGCGCACGGCCGTTTTCGGTCAGGGCGCTGGCAGGCGCGGCTTCAACCACGGGCGCTGCGACTTCGGCAACCACTGGCGCTTCAATCACGGGTGCAGGCTCAACCACTGGGGCGGGCTCGGCAACCACTTCGGCAATCGGTGCAGGCGCTTCTTCCACCACAGGGGCAGGTGCTGGCGCTTCAACCGGTGCAGCTGGCTCGGCAGTCCACTGGAAAGCGGTCTGTTCTTCGCGAACTTCACGCACTGCCGGGGCGGCGTCCTCGACAACCGGCGCTTCAACGACGGCTTCAACCACTGGCTGAGGCTCGACTACCGGTGCAGGCTCGACAGCAGTCACTTCGACTTCTGGTTGAACGTCGCGCACTGGCGAGGCAACTTCCACTTCCGGAACCACTGGGGCTTCGATCGGGGCAGTGGCTTCGACGACTGGCGCTTCAACAACCGGCGCTTCAACCGCTGGCGTCTCGGCAACCGATGCTTCTGCAGCAGCCGTTTCTTCAACAGCAGCGGTAGCGCGTTCAGCTTGCTCATGCGCCTGGGCTTCAGCCGGTGCACTGATCACGGTGCTGGCAACTGCGGCGGTCACAGCCAGGCCGGCAGCCAGTTCGGCGCCCGTCGGTTCTGCGGTTGCAGCTTCGCCGTTCTCGCCGGTATCTTCCGAGCCTTCGATCACATTGCCGTTGGCATCACGCTGACGCTCACGACGGTTGCTGCGGCGACGCTGGCCACGTGAGCGGCGGCGTGGACGATCGCCTTCGGCGTTGTCCTGACCGTCTTCCTGCAGTTGCTCTTCACCGGTCAGCACTTCTTCTTCGCTGGTGGCAGCGGCTTGCTCGGCACGTGGTTGACGCTCTTCACGCGGTGGGCGCGGCTGGCGCTCTTCACGTGGGGCGCGTTCTTCACGCGGCTGGCGAGCCGGGCGTTCTTCGCTGGCGGCTTCGGCAGCGACGGCAGCTACCGCTGGTGCGGCGTCCAGCGGCTCGCGCAGTTCACGCACACGTTCTTCACGCTCGCCACGTGGCTTGCGGTCTTCACGTGGGGCGCGCGGAGTACGTGGCGCGCGCTCTTCGCGCGGTGCACGTTCTTCACGGGCTACAGTCGGGGTCTCTTCACGGGCTTCGCGAGGTGCACGCTCTTCACGTGGTGCGCGTTCTTCACGCGGTGCACGTTCTTCGCGGGGCTTGCGCTCTTCGTCACGGCGACCGTTGCGGTTACGGCTCTGTTGACGGCCGTTGCGACGTTCTTCGTTGCGGGCCGGGCGTTCGGTGGCCGGTTTTTCAACCACAACCGCCGCAGCAGGCTCTTCTTTACTGGCGAACAGGCTGACCAGTGACTTCACCAGGCCTTTGAACAGGCTTGGCTCAGGCATGGCGGCCGGCGCGGCAACCGGTGCAGCCACTTCGGTCGGTACCGGAGCGTTGGCACGTGCCGGTGCGGTCTTAACGGCCGCTTCCTGGCGAACCAGGGTGCGGGTCGCGGCGGCTGGCTGGACTTCTTCCACTTCGGCAGCGGCAGCAGCGATTTCGTAGCTGGACTGGCCGCTGTGGGCTTCCGGGCTGTCATCACGCAGGCGTTGCACTTCGAAGTGCGGCGTCTCGAGGTGATCGTTCGGCAGGATGACGATGCGGGCACGGGTGCGCAGTTCGATCTTGGTGATCGAGTTGCGTTTTTCGTTAAGCAGGAAAGCGGCCACCGGGATCGGCACTTGCGCGCGAACTTCGGCGGTGCGGTCTTTCAGGGCTTCTTCTTCGATCAGGCGCAGGATCGCCAGCGACAGCGATTCAACGTCACGGATGATGCCGGTGCCGTTGCAACGCGGGCAGACGATGCCGCTGCTCTCGCCCAGGGAGGGACGCAGGCGCTGACGGGACATTTCCAGCAGGCCGAAGCGCGAGATACGGCCGACCTGTACGCGGGCACGGTCAGCTTCCAGGCATTCGCGGACTTTTTCTTCCACGGCGCGCTGGTTCTTGGCCGGGGTCATGTCGATGAAGTCGATCACGATCAGGCCGCCGATGTCACGCAGGCGCAACTGGCGGGCGATTTCTTCAGCCGCTTCCAGGTTGGTCTGCAGGGCGGTTTCTTCGATGTCGCTGCCTTTGGTGGCGCGCGCCGAGTTGATGTCGATGGACACCAGGGCTTCGGTCGGGTCGATCACGATGGAGCCGCCGGAAGGCAGTTCGACCACGCGCTGGAAGGCGGTCTCGATCTGGCTTTCGATCTGGAAACGGTTGAACAGCGGAACGCTGTCTTCGTACAGCTTGATCTTGCTGGCGTACTGCGGCATCACCTGGCGAATGAAGGTCAGGGCTTCGTCCTGGGCTTCAACGCTGTCGATCAGCACTTCGCCGATGTCCTGGCGCAGGTAATCGCGGATGGCGCGGATGATCACGTTGCTTTCCTGATAGATCAGGAACGGCGCGGAACGATCCAGGGAGGCTTCTTTGATGGCGGTCCAGAGTTGCAGCAGGTAGTCGAGGTCCCACTGCATTTCTTCGCTGCTGCGGCCCAGGCCTGCAGTGCGCACGATCAGGCCCATGTCGGCAGGAGCAATCAAGCCGTTCAGCGCTTCACGCAGTTCGTTGCGTTCTTCGCCTTCGATGCGACGGGAAATGCCGCCGGCACGTGGGTTGTTCGGCATCAGCACCAGGTAACGGCCGGCCAGGGAGATGAAGGTGGTCAGGGCAGCGCCCTTGTTGCCACGTTCTTCTTTTTCGACCTGAACGATGACTTCCTGGCCTTCGCTCAGGACGTCCTTGATGTTCACGCGGCCTTCGGGGGCTTTCTTGAAGTATTCGCGGGAGATTTCTTTGAGGGGCAGGAAGCCGTGGCGCTCGGAGCCGAAATCGACAAAGGCAGCCTCAAGGCTTGGTTCGATGCGAGTAATACGGCCTTTATAGATGTTGGCCTTCTTTTGCTCGCGTGCACCGGATTCGATGTCCAGGTCATAGAGGCGTTGGCCATCTACCAGTGCAACACGCAACTCTTCGGGTTGAGTTGCGTTAATCAGCATTCTTTTCATGTTGTACCGTCGGTTTCCGGGCTGCCGGAAACGGCGTTCGGCACACACGACTTCTCACGGTCGGTGTCAGGTGCGTCAAGAGTGGTTGGCCACTCCAGTGTCCAGCAATAACGAGCCAATTGGGCCGGTATCGCGACGGACGCGTCCTGCTTGTTAGCGGTGGTGACAAAGGCACCACTTCAACAAAAGCTAAGGTCAGGAGGAGGAATCAACCGGCGACTGTGGACGAGATGAAGCGTCTTATAAGCCTAATGCTACACGGTCCGACGGTTGTGCATCTCCACCCTACACGTATCCCTGATAATTCGGGTGCTGCCGCGCGCAGAATCCGCAGCGGGTTGGCATTTACCGTGTACTCCAATGGGGAGTCCACGCTCATGGCTAAACAAGACTAGGTGTGGGCGACTGCGCTCTCACTCAGCTCTTAACAGGCGTTGTTTCCGAAGCATTCGCCGTGGTCTGGCTCAAGACTGACTGCACTTTGTGAACTGGCCGTAAATATCGGCGCAGAACGCGAGTATTCACTCTGCTTTCTGCACTCGCTTCAGGCCTCATGTCACCTGCGCTTGTTACAATCCTGAGCCTTCCAGGGTGGCAAAAGCCCCGTAGGACGGCCTCGCGTCCTGATGAATTGCGATGGTCAGGGCCGGCAGATTGCCGCAAGTCCTCTGTCCAGGCCGCTTTTGGCGGCGTTCGCGACTATAGCAGCAATGATTAAGTGCTTCAATTCCATAAAAAATTGTTATCATCGCCGCCATGACGAATACCGCCCCCCAGACCCCCAGCGTCCAGCTGCTCGAGGTCTCGCCGGAATATGCCGGCCAACGCATCGACAATTTCCTCCTGGCCAGGCTCAAAGGCGTGCCCAAGACCTTGATTTACCGCATCTTGCGTAAAGGTGAAGTGCGCGTGAACAAAGGCCGGATCAAGCCCGAGTACAAGCTGCAGGCGGGCGATATCGTCCGTGTGCCGCCGGTGCGCGTGCCTGAGCGTGACGAGCCGGTGCCATTGGCCCAGGGCCTGTTGCAGCGCCTGGAAGCGTCGATTGTCTTCGAAGACAACAAGCTGATCGTGATCAACAAGCCTTGCGGCATTGCGGTTCACGGCGGCAGTGGCCTGACGTTCGGGGTGATCGAAGCCTTTCGTCAGTTGCGACCCGATGCCAAGGAGCTGGAACTGGTCCACCGCCTGGACCGCGACACCTCCGGCCTGCTGATGATCGCCAAAAAACGCAGCATGTTGCGTCACCTGCACACCGCCTTGCGTGGCGATGGCGTGGACAAGCGCTACATGGCATTGGTGCGTGGTAACTGGGCCAGCTCCATCAAGAGCGTGCGTGCGCCGCTGCAGAAGAGCAACCTGCGCTCCGGCGAGCGCATGGTCGAAGTGGACGAGGAGGGCAAAGAAGCCCTGACCCTGTTCAAGGTGCTGCGCCGCTTCGGTGACTTCGCCACTATGGTCGAGGCCAAGCCGGTGACCGGGCGTACCCACCAGATTCGCGTGCACACCCTGCACGCGGGCCACTGCATCGCCGGTGACACCAAGTACGGCGATGAGGATTTCTCCAGGGAAATTCGTGACCTGGGCGGCAAGCGCCTGTTCCTGCACGCCTATATGCTCACCGTGCCGCTGCCCGATGGCGGCGAGCTGAAGTTGCAGGCGCCGGTCGATGAGATGTGGGCCAAGACCGTGGAGCGTTTGAGTGTCGCACTCTGACTACAAGCTGCTGATTTTTGATTGGGACGGCACGCTGTGCAATTCCATTGGGCGCATCGTCGACTCAATGCACGCGGCGTCGACCCGTTCGGGTTTCGAGTTATGCACTGATCTGGCGGTAAAAGGCATTATCGGCCTGGGCCTGCCCGAGGCGATCCGTACCCTGTACCCCCGGATCAGCGATGCGCAACTGGTGACCTTTCGTGATCATTACGCTGATCACTACATCGCGCTGGAGGCCACGCCTTCGCCGCTGTTTGACGGCGTAAGGCAATCCCTGGAAGCGTTTCGCGCCGAGGGTTATCACTTGGCCGTGGCCACCGGCAAGGCCCGTCGCGGGTTGGATCGGGTGCTCAAGGCCCACGGGTTTGAAGATTATTTCAGTATCACCCGTGCAGCGGATGAAACCGCCAGCAAACCTCACCCTCTGATGCTGGAGCAGATCCTGGCGCATTGCGGCGTAGCGCCGCGTCAGGCGTTGATGGTGGGTGACGCTTCCTTCGACCTGATGATGGCACGCAATGCTGGCATGGACAGCGTGGCGGTCAGCTACGGTGCTCAGGCAGCCGAAGCCTTGCAGGCATACGAGCCCAGGCTGACGATTGATCATTTTTCTGAACTGCAAGCCTGGCTCAGCCGGGCTTGATAAGTCTTTGCTGGGGTTAATGGCATGAGTGACGAGTGGAAAGCGCCCGAAAAGGCCGAAAGCGGTGATGATAAAAGCTGGAAGTTGTTGGAGAAGACCCTGCTGGCCAGTGTTCAGGAGCAGCGCCGTGCACGGCGTTGGGGGATTTTCTTCAAGCTGCTGACGTTTATCTGGCTTATCGCCATGCTGGCGTTGTTCAGCCCGCTGATGGAGATGGAAAAAAGCGCCACCCGTGGCAACAACTACACCGCCTTAATCGACGTGAACGGGGTGATTGCCGATAAGGAGTCCGCCAGCGCCGATAATATCGTCGGCGGCCTGCGTGCAGCCTTCGAAGATCCCAAGGTCAAGGGCGTGATCCTGCGCATCAACAGCCCAGGCGGCAGCCCTGTGCAGTCTGGCTATGTGTATGACGAGATTCGCCGCCTGCGCGGGCTGCACCCGGATATCAAGCTGTACGCGGTGATTTCCGACCTGGGCGCCTCGGGTGCCTATTACATCGCCAGCGCTGCTGACCAGATCTATGCCGACAAGGCCAGCCTCGTCGGTTCCATTGGTGTGACAGCGGCCGGTTACGGCTTTGTCGGCACCATGGAGAAGTTGGGGGTGGAGCGTCGCACCTACACCTCGGGTGAGCACAAGTCTTTCCTGGACCCGTTCCAGCCACAAAAGGCCGATGAAACCCAGTTCTGGCAGGGCGTGCTCGACACCACCCATCGTCAGTTCATTGCCAGCGTGAAGCAGGGGCGCGGCGATCGTCTGAAAGACAAAGACCATCCGGAGCTGTTCTCCGGCCTGGTGTGGTCCGGTGAGCAAGCGTTGCCATTGGGTTTGATCGATGGCTTGGGCAGTGCCAGTTCGGTGGCGCGCGATGTGATTGGTGAGAAGGAGCTGGTGGACTTCACTGTTCAGGAATCGCCGTTTGATCGCTTCTCCAAGAAACTCGGCGCCAGTGTGGCGCAGAAGCTGGCCTACTACATGGGCTTCCAGGGCCCGACGCTGCGCTGAAATATCAGCTTTGTGGTAGTTCAAAATGTGGGAGCGGGCTTGCCCGCGATAGCGCCGGGTCAGTCGACATTGAAAGTGACTGGCCCACCGCTATCGCAGGCAAGCCAGCTCCCACAGTGGTTTTGGGGTGGGCCTAGGGGATTTGCACGCCTTCAGCCAGGAGCATGTCCACCAGTCGAATCAGTGGCAGGCCGATCAGGCTGGTCGCGTCCGGCCCTTCGGTACTCTGAAACAGGCTCACACCCAGCCCTTCGGCCTTGAAGCTGCCTGCGCAGTCATAAGGCTGTTCCACACGCAAATAACGCTCGATGCGTTCTACATTCAGTTCGCGCATCTGCACGGTAAACGGCACGCAATCTACCTGGCAGTGGCCCGTCTCACTGTTGAGCAGCGCCAGGCCAGTTAAAAAACTCACGCGTTTGCCGCTGGCTGCCAGCAATTGCTCGCGGGCGTTTTCAAAGGTATGAGGTTTGCCGATAATGCGGCCATCGAGCGCGGCCACCTGATCCGAGCCGATAATCAGGTGCCCTGGATGACTGGCGGCGAGGGCGCGGGCTTTCTCTTGCGCCAGGCGCTTGACCAGCTCAATGGCCGATTCATTTGCGCGATGGCTTTCGTCGATATCCGGCGAGCTGCAGATGAACGGTAGGTGCAGGCGGGCCAGCAATTCCCGGCGATAAACCGAGCTGGAAGCGAGTAATAAAGGCAGCATGGGTGTCTCCTCGAGGCAGCCGCCGATTCTAGCGGGGCGACCAGCTGACGCACAGGGCTGAATTTCCTTTGACATGGCTGGGTGCATCCCTATAATGCTGCGCCTATGTTGAATGACCCGATTCCACCTCACGTTGACCCGCGCAAATTGGCTGATCGTGGCACCACCCTTCAAGGTGAAGTGCTGCTGGCCGATTTGGAGAGACTCTGCGACCCGCTTTCCGACACTGTCGGTACGGTGCAGGCTAAATTCGTTTTTGAACGAGATGAACGTAAGTCTGTGGTAATACACAGCTTTATCGACACCGAAGTCAAAATGGTTTGCCAGCGTTGTCTTGAGCTGGTCACCCTGCCGATCCACAGCGAATGCAGTTATGCTGTGGTGAAAGAGGGTGCGAATACCCAGTCGTTGCCGAAAGGTTATGACGTGCTGGAACTGGGCGAAGATCCTTTGGATCTGCATGCACTGATCGAGGAGGAGCTTTTGCTCGCCTTGCCCATTGTGCCTGCTCATCATCCGGAAGAATGCCAGCAGCCGGAGGGCCTTGATGACGAGGCCGAGCCGAGCGAGGACGAGGTAACGCGGTCCAACCCGTTCAGTGTATTGGCGCAGTTAAAGCGTGACCCAAACGTTTAGGAGTTAATCAATTATGGCTGTTCAGCAGAACAAAAAATCCCGCTCTGCCCGTGACATGCGTCGTTCGCACGATGCCCTGACGGCAAGCACTCTGTCCGTAGAAAAAACCACCGGTGAAGTTCACCTGCGTCACCACGTATCGCCAGAAGGCGTATACCGTGGCCGTAAAGTGATCGACAAGGGCGCTGACGAGTAATCACTTGTCTGCTCAAGTCATCGCGATTGACGCAATGGGCGGGGACTTCGGTCCCCGCAGCATTGTTCAGGCCTGCATTGCCAGCCTGTCCGCTACGCCCTCGCTGCACCTGACCCTCGTCGGTCAACATTCCCTACTTGAAGAACTGATTGCCAGCCATCCGGCGGTGGATCGCGCGCGCCTGACAGTTACTGCGGCCAGCGAAACCATCAGCATGGATGAAAAGCCCGCGGCGGCCTTGCGTGGCAAGCCCGACTCTTCAATGCGGGTGGCCCTTGAGTTGTTGCGTGATGGCAAGGTGCAAGCCTGTGTCAGTGCCGGCAATACCGGGGCGTTGATGGCGTTGTCGCGGCATGTGCTCAAGACGCTGCCGGGGATTGATCGGCCAGCGATGGTGGCGGCGATTCCGACGCAGAAAGGCTATTGCCAGCTGCTGGACCTGGGTGCAAACGTCGATTGCAGTGCCGAGCACCTGCTCCAGTTCGCGGTGATGGGCTCGGTGGCCGCTGAGGCGTTGGGTGTGGTCCGGCCACGTGTGGCGTTACTCAATATCGGCACCGAGGACATCAAGGGTAATCAGCAGGTCAAGCTGGCTGCGACTTTGTTGCAGGGCGCACGGGGCTTGAACTACATCGGTTTTGTCGAAGGTGACGGCTTGTACCGAGGCGAGGCGGATGTAGTGGTGTGCGACGGTTTTGTCGGCAATATCCTGCTTAAGTCCAGCGAAGGCCTGGCGACTATGATTGCCACGCGTATCGAGGCCTTGTTCAAGCAGAACCTGGCCTCACGCATGGTCGGCGCGCTGGCGTTACCGTTGATGCGCCGCCTGCAGGCCGACCTGGCACCGGCACGGCATAATGGCGCGAGTTTTCTGGGGCTGCAGGGCATTGTGGTAAAAAGCCACGGCTCTGCAGGTGTGCAGGGCTTTCAAAGTGCGATTGCGCGGGCATTGATCGAGATCCAGGAAAACCTGCCGCAACGCTTGCACGGGCGTCTTGAGGATCTGTTGCCTTAGGCGAATCGGCCCGGGAGTGCTTAAATGTGACCGGCCAGTTCAATTGACCATCCAATCTGTCAGTTTCGTTCGCGCCCACCTTCGGTGCGAGCATTTTTGACGACCAGATCATTAGGGGCTTGTTACATGTCTACATCCCTCGCATTCGTCTTTCCAGGGCAGGGTTCGCAGTCCCTCGGTATGTTGGCCGAGCTGGGCGCGCAACATCCACTGATCCTGGAAACTTTCAAGGAAGCTTCCGATGCCCTGGGTTACGACCTGTGGGCACTAACCCAGCAAGGGCCGGAAGAGCAACTCAATCAAACCGATAAAACCCAGCCTGCGATCCTGACCGCCTCGATCGCCCTGTGGCGCTTGTGGCTGGCCGAAGGCGGCGCGCGCCCGGCCTACGTCGCCGGTCACAGCCTGGGCGAGTACAGCGCCTTGGTGGCCGCCGGCAGCCTGACCCTCTCTGAAGCGGTCAAGCTGGTCGAGCGTCGTGGTCAGCTGATGCAAGAAGCTGTTCCGGCCGGGCAGGGCGGCATGGCCGCTATCCTCGGCCTGGACGACGCTGTGGTGATCGAAGCCTGTGCCGAAGCGGCCCAGGGCGAAGTGGTCAGCGCGGTGAACTTCAACTCCCCTGGCCAGGTGGTCATCGCTGGCGCCAAGGCCGCTGTCGAGCGCGCCATTGAAGGCTGCAAGGCCCGTGGTGCCAAGCGCGCCTTGCCGTTGCCGGTGAGCGTGCCGTCCCACTGCGAGCTGATGCGCCCGGCTGCCGAGCGTTTTGCCGAGTCCATCGCCGCCATCAATTGGCAAGCGCCGCAGATCCCGCTGGTGCAGAACGTCAGTGCGGCCGTTGCCGCCGACCTCGACACCCTCAAGCGCGACCTGCTGGAGCAGCTTTACAAGCCGGTACGCTGGGTTGAGTCGGTACAGACCCTGGCTGCCAATGGTGCCACTGAGTTGGTCGAGTGCGGCCCGGGCAAAGTCCTGGCCGGCCTGAACAAGCGCTGCGCCGATGGCGTGTCGACTGCCAACCTCAATACCCCGGATGCCTTCGCTGCCGCGCGCGCGGCACTGGCCTGAAACCCTTTAGGAGAAGCCTGCATGAGTCTGCAAGGTAAAGTTGCACTGGTTACTGGCGCAAGCCGTGGCATTGGCCAGGCGATCGCCCTGGAACTGGGCCGTCAAGGCGCCGTTGTGATCGGCACCGCCACTTCCGCTTCGGGCGCTGAGCGTATTGCTGCCACCTTGAAGGAAAACGGCGTACAGGGCACCGGTCTTGAGCTGAATGTGACCAGCGACGAGTCTGTTGCTGCTGTGCTGGCTGAAATCACTGCACAGTTCGGCGCACCGGCTATTCTGGTGAACAACGCCGGTATCACCCGTGACAACCTGATGATGCGCATGAAAGACGACGAGTGGTACGACGTGGTCGATACCAACTTGAACAGTCTGTTTCGCCTGTCCAAGGGCGTTTTGCGCGGCATGACCAAGGCGCGTTGGGGCCGAATTATCAATATTGGCTCCGTAGTGGGTGCCATGGGCAACGCAGGCCAAGTAAACTATGCCGCGGCCAAGGCCGGTCTGGAAGGTTTCAGCCGTGCATTGGCCCGTGAAGTCGGTTCGCGTTCGATTACGGTCAACTCGGTGGCCCCAGGGTTCATCGACACCGATATGACCCGCGAACTGCCGGAAGCTCAGCGTGAAGCTTTGCTGACCCAGATTCCGCTGGGCCGTCTGGGCCAGGCTCAAGAGATCGCAAATGTGGTCACTTTCCTGGCATCCGACGGTGCGGCATACGTGACTGGGGCTACAATCCCGGTGAACGGCGGGATGTACATGAGTTAAATTGTGACGGATCGCTTCAAAAAAATGTCATACGAGCTGTCTAAAATCCGTTATAAAGCTGCAACTTAATTTATAGGCAGGTGGTCGGTCGGGTACGAGGGTGAAGCTTTCAGTTGAAAAGCTGAAAAGGCTTTCTATACACTTACCCACTGGCCAGCTGC
The DNA here is from genome assembly GCF_005863185.1 of Pseudomonas edaphica. GTDB lineage: Bacteria > Pseudomonadota > Gammaproteobacteria > Pseudomonadales > Pseudomonadaceae > Aquipseudomonas > Aquipseudomonas edaphica. The sequence goes on along the minus strand of NZ_VBVZ01000007.1, from coordinate 18,521 downwards.
CTGAATTTGTCCATTAGGAGTTAAACAAGGTATGAGCACCATCGAAGAGCGCGTCAAGAAAATCGTTGCCGAGCAACTGGGCGTTAAAGAAGAAGAAGTGACCAACTCCGCTTCCTTCGTTGAAGACCTGGGTGCCGATTCCCTTGACACCGTTGAGCTGGTGATGGCTCTGGAAGAGGAATTCGAGACCGAAATCCCGGACGAAGAAGCTGAAAAAATCACTACTGTTCAAGCTGCTATCGACTACGTTACTGCCCACCAGGCGTAATAGTTTGTAGTCGTCGCTTGCTGTCAGGGAAAAACCGCACTGCTGTAACGGCGTGCGGTTTTTTCTTTAAGCGGTGATGAAAAGTAAGCTGCGAAGCAAAGTGTCGTCATTAGAAAAAGGAGAGTGCTGTGTCGCGTAGACGCGTCGTAGTCACCGGTATGGGTATGTTGTCGCCACTGGGTACGGATGTGCCGAGCAGTTGGCAGGGCATTCTGGCTGGCCACAGTGGTATCGGTCTGATCGAACACACGGACCTTTCAGCCTATTCCACCCGTTTTGGCGGCTCGGTAAAGGGCTTCAATGTCGAGGAATATCTCTCGATCAAAGAATCCCGCAAGCTCGACCTGTTCATTCAATACGGCCTGGCAGCCGGTTTTCAGGCGGTGCGTAATGCCGGCCTGGAAGTCACCGACGCCAACCGTGAGCGCATCGGCGTGGCCATGGGTTCGGGTATTGGCGGTTTGACCAATATCGAAGAAACCAGCCGCACGCTGCACGATTCCGGCCCCCGTCGAATTTCACCGTTCTTCGTGCCGGGCTCGATCATTAATATGATTTCCGGTTTCCTGTCCATCCACTTGGGTGCCCAGGGACCTAACTACGCCATTGCCACGGCGTGCACCACCGGCACGCACTGCATCGGCATGGCGGCGCGTAACATTGCCTATGACGAAGCCGACGTGATGATCGCCGGTGGCGCCGAAATGGCTGCCTGCGGCCTCGGCATGGGTGGCTTCGGCGCGTCCCGTGCGCTGTCGACGCGCAATGACGAGCCCACTCGCGCCAGCCGTCCGTGGGACAAGGGCCGTGATGGCTTCGTACTGTCCGACGGTGCCGGTGCGCTGGTACTCGAAGAGCTGGAGCACGCCAAGGCGCGCGGTGCCACCATTTACGCCGAGTTGATTGGCTTCGGCATGAGCGGTGACGCCTACCACATGACCTCGCCGCCGTCCGACGGTGCCGGTGCTGCACGTTGCATCACCAACGCCTTGCGCGATGCGAAGGTCAACGCCAACCAGGTGCAGTACATCAATGCCCACGGCACTTCGACCCCGACTGGCGACCTGGCGGAAGCCGAAGCCATCAAGTCGGTGTTCGGTGAGCACGCCTACAAGCTGGCGGTCAGCTCCACCAAGTCCATGACCGGCCACCTGTTGGGTGCGGCGGGCGCGGTCGAGGCGATCTTCAGCGTCATGGCCATCAAGGATCAGGTCGCTCCGCCGACCATCAACCTCGATGAGCCGGACGAAGGCTGCGACCTCAACTTCGTGCCTCACGAAGCGCAACCGATGCCGATCGATGTGGTGATCTCCAACTCGTTCGGTTTCGGTGGCACCAACGGTTCCCTGGTGTTCCGCCGGTTCGCCGAGTGATGCACAGCTGGGTCGACGGTCAGCCAGCGGACAGCGTGCCTCTGAAAGATCGTGGCCTGGCGTACGGCGATGGCCTGTTCGAGACCATCGCCGTCAAGGCCGGGCAGCCGGTGCTGCTCGACCGCCACCTGCAACGCCTGGAGGCGGGTTGCAGGCGCCTGGCCCTGGTTGCGGACCACACGCTGATCCGCAGCGAAGTGCTGGCCTATGCTGCAGCCTTGGGCAATGGTGTACTCAAATTGATCCTCACCCGTGGCGACAGCCTGCGCGGCTATGGCATCAACCCTGGCGTCCCCGTGCGCCGTATCTTGCAGGGCAATCCGCCCGCTGCTTATCCCCTGGCCCATGCAACCGATGGCATTCGCCTGTTTGCGTGCGCCACTCGCTTGGCCGAGCAGCCGTTGCTGGCCGGTCTCAAGCACCTTAATCGTCTTGAACAGGTGATCGCCCGCGCCGAATGGCAGGACGCTGAACATGCCGAGGGCTTGATGCTGGATATGTCCGGCCGCGTCATCGAAGGGGTGTTCAGCAATCTGTTTATGGTGCGCAATGGCTTGTTACTAACCGCTGATCTGAATCGTTGCGGGGTTGCCGGTGTCATGCGCGCGGAGATTCTGGCGCAGGCGCAAACCCTGGGCATCCCGGTGGCCGTGGCCGACATCAGCATGGACCAGTTGCAACAGGCCGACGAAGTTTTCGTGTGCAACAGCGTTTATGGCATTTGGCCCGTACGTGGTTGCGCCGGGATGAGCTGGTCGGTTGGGCCGCTCACCCGTAAACTGCAGGGCATTGTTCGCGCGCTATTGGAAATTTGAGTTGATACGAAAACTGGTTTTACTGCTGCAGATCAGCCTGGTCTCGGCAGGCTTGCTGCTGGGCTTCTCGGCCTGGAAGCTCGACTCTGCGCTGAAGCAGCCCCTGAATCTGACCCAGGAACAATTGCTGGATGTACCCGCCGGGGCAACCCCCACGGGCACCTTCAATCGCCTTGAAACCGAAGGCGTGCTGGATGGCGCCTTCTGGTTGCGCCTGTACTGGCGCTTCAACCTCGAGGGCCAGCCGCTGCACAGCGGCGAATACCGCATGACCCCAGGCCTGACTGCCGAAGGCCTGATCGGCTTGTGGCAGCGTGGTGAAGTGGTGCAATACAGCCTGACATTGGTGGCAGGCTGGAACTTCCGCCAGGTGCGTTCAGCGTTGGCCAAACACGAAAAGATCGTGCAGACCCTGTCGGGGCTGAGCGACAACGAAGTGATGGACAAGCTCGGCCACCCTGGCGTGTTTCCCGAAGGGCGATTCTTTCCTGACACCTACCGCTTCGTGCGCGGCATGACCGATGTCGAATTCCTGAAAAAAGCCTACAACCGCCTGGATGATGTACTGGCCCAGGAATGGAGCCAACGCGCCGCCGATGCACCGTATACCGACCCTTACCAGGCGCTGATCATGGCCTCCCTGGTAGAAAAGGAAACCGGTGTGCCGCAAGAGCGCGGCCAGATCGCCGGGGTGTTCGTGCGCCGCCTGAAAATCGGCATGCTGCTGCAGACCGACCCTACGGTGATCTACGGCCTGGGCGAGCGCTACACCGGCAAGCTGACCCGCGCGCACCTCAAGGAAGCCAACCCCTATAACACCTATATGATTGCCGGCCTGCCGCCGACGCCGATCGCCATGGTCGGCCGCGAGGCGATCCATGCCGCCTTGAACCCGGTGGCCGGCAGCAGCCTGTACTTCGTCGCCCGGGGCGATGGCAGCCATATTTTCTCCGATGACCTGGATGCGCATAATGCCGCCGTGCGTGAGTTCCAGCTCAAGCGCCGCGCCGATTATCGCTCCAGCCCGGCACCGGCGGTAAAACCGCCGGAAGACGCGACACCACCGGCCGATGCCGCCCCGGTTGAAAAAACCGCCGAGCCAGCGCCGGACGCCGCTGCGCCGCAAAGCCCGCAATGACTCTGACTAAGGACTGCCTGTGACTGGCTTGTTTATTACCCTGGAAGGCCCGGAAGGCGCCGGCAAAAGCACCAACCGCGATTACCTGGCCGAGCGTTTGCGCGCTGAAGGCATCGAGGTGCTGTTGACCCGTGAGCCCGGCGGTACGCCGCTGGCCGAGCGCATTCGTGAAGTGTTGCTGGCAACGGGTGAAGAACAGATGAACCCGGACACTGAGCTGCTGTTGGTGTTTGCCGCCCGCGCCCAGCATTTGGCCGAAGTGATTCGCCCGGCCCTGGCGCGGGGTGCTGTGGTGATTTGCGACCGTTTTACCGACTCCACTTATGCTTACCAGGGCGGCGGGCGCGGCTTGTCCCTTGAGCGCATCGCCAGTCTGGAGGCTTTCGTCCAAGGCGACTTGCGCCCCGACCTGACCCTGCTGTTCGACCTGCCGATCGAAGTCGGCATGGCTCGCGCCAGTGCCCGTGGGCGCTTGGATCGGTTCGAGCTGGAAGGTTCGACATTCTTCAATGCGGTCCGTAGCGCGTTCCTGCAGCGCGCCAAGGCTGAGCCTGCGCGTTACTCCTTACTGGACGCAGCCCAGCCACTGGCGCAGGTACAGCAGGCCATCGATGCTCTGCTGCCCGAACTTCTGGAGCGCGCCCGTGGCTGAAGCCTACCCGTGGCAGGACAGCCTCTGGCAGCAATTGGCCGGGCGCGCCCAGCATGCCCATGCCTATTTGCTGCACGGCCCCATCGGTATTGGCAAGCGCGCCCTGGCCGAGCGCCTGATGGCCAGCCTGCTGTGCAAGCAACCGATCAACCTGGAAGCCTGCGGCGAGTGCAAATCCTGTCTGTTGCTCAAGGCCGGTAGCCACCCCGACAACTACCTGCTCGAACCTGAAGAGGCCGATAAGGCGATCAAGGTCGACCAGGTGCGTGACCTTGTCAGCTTTGTGGTGCAGACCGCACAAATGGGCGGGCGCAAAGTAGTACTGATCGAACCGGTGGAGGCGATGAACATCAACGCCGCCAACGCTTTGCTCAAGAGCCTGGAAGAGCCGTCGGGCGACACTGTGCTGCTGCTGGTGAGCCACCAGTCCAGCCGCCTGTTGCCAACCATCCGCAGCCGTTGCGTGCAGCAGGCCTGCCCGCTGCCGAGCGAGGCCATGAGTTTGCAATGGCTGGCGCAGGCGCTGCCGGAATGCTCTGCCGACGAGCGTGTCGAGTTGCTGACCCTGGCTGCCGGTTCACCCTTGGCGGCGGTTAAGCTGCAGGCCCAAGGCGTGCGTGAGCAACGCGCACTGGTGGTGGATGGCGTCAAGAAGCTGCTCAAGCAGGAACAGTCCGCCACGCAACTGGCCGAAGGCGCCTGGAAGGATATCCCGTTGCTGCTGCTGTTCGACTGGTTCTGTGACTGGTCGAGCCTGATCCTGCGCTACCAGTTAACCCAGGACGAAAATGGCCTCGGCCTGCCGGACATGCGCAAAGTGGTGCAGTACCTGGCGCAAAAAAGTGCGCAGGACAAGGTGCTGAACATCCAGGACTGGATTTTGGCCCAGCGCCAGAAAGTCCTCGGCAAAGCCAACCTCAACCGCGTGCTGTTGCTCGAAGCACTGCTGGTGCAGTGGGTGGGTTTGCTCGGCCGGCGTTAATTTCCGTGGCCGACGGGTGTATCGTTGGCCAGACACTTTCCATGAATTAAGTCGTACTTTCCTATGCTCGTAGATTCCCACTGCCACCTTGATCGCCTCGACCTCGCCCAACACGGCGGCTCCCTCGATGCCGCCCTGGAAGCGGCACGCCAGCGTGGGGTAGGGCACTTCCTGTGCATCGGCGTGAGCGCGGAGAATGCCGCCGACGTCAAAGCCTTGGCTGATCGATATGCCGATGTCGATTGTTCGGTCGGTATCCACCCGCTGGACCTCAAGCCGGGTGAAGCGCCGGCCCTGGATTGGCTCTTGAACGAGCTCAACCACCCACGCGTGGTGGCGATTGGCGAAACCGGCCTGGATTACCACTACGAGCCTGAAGCCGCCGAGCTGCAGCAAGCCTCCTTCCGCCTGCACCTGCAAGCGGCCCGGCAGACTGGCAAACCCGTGATCGTCCACACCCGAGGCGCTCGCGCTGACACCCTCACGCTGTTGCGCGAAGCTGCCTTGCCCCAGGCCGGCGTGCTGCATTGCTTTACCGAAGACTGGGACATGGCCAAGGCCGCGTTGGACCTGGGTTTCTATATCTCCCTGTCGGGCATCGTCACCTTCCGCAACGCCGACGCCTTGCGTGACGTGGCGCGCCAGGTGCCGGCCGACCGCCTGCTGGTGGAAACGGATTCGCCTTATCTTGCGCCGATTCCCCATCGCGGCAAGCCAAACCTGCCGGAATACGTGCGCGATGTAGCCGATTACCTGGCGATGCTGCGCGGCGAATCCGTTGAGCGCTTTGCCGAGCAGACCACCGAGAACTTCAAGCGTCTGTTTCCGCTGGCGCACGTGGCCGGTTGAGGCGACCAAATCGCAGGCAAAAAAAACCCGGGTTCTGGGGGGTGAATCCGGGCTAAGACCATTAGGAGTAAAACAAGGGCACACAGTCCGTCGGTACCCAGGTCGACGCGTCACTTGGGGGAGATGTCACGCCGACAGTTCAAGTATTGATCAGTATCCGATTCAGTCCAGTCGCGATTGGTCGTTTTTTAAACAGATTTGGAATACGCGCGCTTCGCTTGAGTTCTCATTGAACGGATGCACGGCTGCAGTTGTTGCGTATTATTTCTGACTGATACCCGGCCATTCGTTGGCGCGCTGAAACTAAAGTGCGCGGTGGGTTCACATAGGCGTTGCCCAACGACCGTTCAGTCGGGATAATCCCTCGCATCGGGTAAATCGTATCGCCACGTATCCGTGGCCCTGCGTAACCCTCCCTAATTCCGACCTCTGCAGACCTCTTCCTCATGCACAAAGAACCCCGTAAGGTCCGTGAGTTTCGCCGCCGTGAGCAGGAAATTCTCGACACCGCGCTCAAGTTGTTCCTCGAACAAGGTGAAGACAGCGTCACCGTCGAGATGATTGCGGATGCCGTGGGTATCGGCAAAGGCACGATCTACAAACACTTCAAATCCAAGGCCGAGATCTACCTGCGGCTGATGCTCGACTACGAGCGCGACTTGAACGAGCTGTTGCATTCGGCTGATGTGGACAAGGACAAGGAGGCGCTGTCACGCGCCTATTTCGAGTTCCGCATGCGTGACCCGCAGCGCTACCGGCTGTTTGACCGCCTGGAAGAAAAGGTGGTCAAGGGGCATCAGGTGCCGGAAATGGTCGAAGAGCTGCACAAGATCCGCGCCTCGAACTTCGAGCGCCTCACCCTGCTGATCAAGGGCCGCATCAGCGAAGGCAAGCTGGAAGACGTACCGCCGTATTTCCACTACTGCGCCGCCTGGGCATTGGTACATGGCGCCGTTGCGCTGTACCACTCGCCGTTCTGGAGCAATGTGCTGGAAGATCAGGAAGGTTTCTTCCAGTTCCTGATGGACATTGGCGTACGCATGGGCAACAAGCGCAAGCACAGCACTGAGCTGCCGAGCGCTGAGCCCAAGAGCGGCGACGCTCCCGCTGTTTAAGCTATTCCCGACAGTGATGGCGCAATGATTTGCTGCCGCTTGCAGTACCCCAGGAATATACTCAGGCAAGGACGCTTGCTAAAAGCTGATTTTTCAGTCAGCTTTTAGCGCGCCTGAACCATCCTCTGCCGGAGTGTTCCATGATCGTTGATCGTCAAGGCAGGCGATTTCGCAATTTGCGGATCAGCCTGACCTCAGCCTGCAATTACGCGTGTACCTACTGCGTGCCAAACGGCAAGCGGCTGGTGGCTGCCCAGGACGAACTCTCGGCCGAGGCCATGGCGCGTGGCGTTGCCTATCTGATCGAAGCTGCCGGCATCGAGCGTTTGCGCATCACCGGCGGTGAACCGCTGGTCAGCCCCAAGCTGGAAGCCTTCATGGGCGCCGTGGGCGGCATGGGCCTCAGTGATATCAGCCTGACCACTAACGGCCAACTGCTGGCGCGCAAGTTGCCGCTGCTGGTGGATGCGGGTATTCGGCGCATCAACGTGTCCCTTGATACCCTGGATGCGGACGCTTTCCGCAGTATCGCCCGTGGCGGCGACCTGGCCACCGTGCTCGATGGCATGGACCAGGCCCGCGCCGCCGGCATCAAGATCAAAGTCAATATGGTGCCGCTGCGCGGGCAGAACCTGGACCAGGTGATGCCGCTGCTCGACTACTGCCTGGAGCGCGGCTACGAGCTGCGCTTTATCGAATTGATGCGCATGGGCCACCTGGCCAAGGATTCCAATGCGTTCCTGCAGCAGTTCGTCAGCTTGCAGCAACTGCTCAGCCTGATCGGCGAACATCACGAATACCTGCAAGCCAACGCGCCGATTGATGCCACGGCGGTGCGCTATGAAGTGCCGGGCAAGGGCTTCTTTGGCGTGATCGCAAATGAAAGCGTGCCGTTCTGCCGCACCTGCTCGCGCCTGCGCTTGTCGTCTACCGGTTGGTTGCATGGCTGTTTGTCGTCGAGTAACCGCCATTACGTGGGCGACCTGCTGGACCAGCCACGTCATCAGGCGCTGCCGGCCTTGCAAGGTTTATTGATGAAGGCCCTGGGTGACAAGCAGGAAGTGGCCTTCTCTGGCGGCGCCACGGTCATGAAGATCATCGGCGGCTAACACCGCACACAATCGAATGTAGGAGCAGGCTTTTTGTGGGAGCTGGCTTGCCTGCGATTGCATCACCTCGGTGTACTTGATGTACCTGGGTGTCTGCATCGCAGGCAAGCCAGCTCCCACATTTGGTTATGCATCGTTCTTGAATGGCGCGGATTCTGCATTAAGTGCCCATTCGCCGGTTTTCCGTCACCGGCTTCTGGAGGATTAGGATGCGTAGTCTGGTTTTGTTGCTGGCGTCAGTGGCGCTGAGTGGCTGCATGACCGTCAGCGATATGGCCGAAGGCACCCGCTATCAGATGAGCGACGCCGGGCTGCTGGACCACAGTGATACCCGCCGTACCGCCTCGGTGCGCATACAGCCGGACTCCTTTGTGTTTATTGCCCAAGGCGCCTTTGTACCGCCGGGCAGTGCCTATCCGCGACCTAACGTGGTGGCCGAAGAAGCCTTCAACGGCTTCGTCGAATATTTCCCGATGGTGCGCCGCGCCCGCAAGCCGGAAGGCCTCGAACAAGCGATGGCCGAAGCCCGTGCGGCAGGCGCTCACTACCTGCTCTATTGCCGCTTTGCGGCAGCCGATGACCGTATTGGCAATGCCGATGAGTGGACCGACCAGCAAGCGTTGGACCGTGTCGGCCTGGACAGCGGCGTGATCCAGATCATGTTGATCGAGACCAGCACCCAGTATTTGATTGATACTGCACGCATTCGCAGTCGTGGCGGTTTACTGACGTTCCACGACAACAAGCCAGAAGACTTGATTGCCCGCCCGCTGGCCCAATACGCCCGTGGCCTGTTGGGGATGGGTGATCAATAAAAATCCAGAGGAGAACCCTATGACCGATTCCGCCAAGGCCAATGATCTATTGGCCCAACTGCCCAAGGGCAGGGGGCCGGCGCCGGTACACCTGTGGAACCCGGATTTCTGCGGCAACATCGACATGCGCATCGCCCGTGACGGCACTTGGTTTTACCAAGGCACGCCGATCGGGCGTAAGCCGATGGTCAAGTTGTTCTCCAACATCATTCGCCGCGATGGCGATGAGTATTTCCTGGTCACTCCCGTGGAAAAGGTCGGTATCAGCGTCGATGATGCGCCCTTTGTCGCGGTAACGCTGGAAGTCGAAGGGCAGGGCGAAAGCCAGGTGCTGCGCTTCACCACCAATGTCGACGAGGACATTGAAGCGGGCCTTGAACACCCCTTGCGGGTGGTGATCGACCCGATCACCCAAGAACCCGCGCCCTACCTGCGAGTGCGCACCAACCTTGAAGCACTGGTGCATCGCAACGTGTTTTACCAGTTGGTCGAACTGGCGGTCAGCCGTCCGATCAACGGTCAGAACTGGCTTGGTGTCTGGAGCGGCGGGGAATTTTTCCGCATTGGCCTGGAGCCCTGAGGCCGATTTTTTCATCATCCTGAAATAATTTTGCTTGCTGAGATCGGGCGCTTTCGGTTATCAATTTGTACATGATTAGACATGTCCGATTTGATAAGAAAAAACGCGTCGTCGACGAGCTTATCCGCCGTATCGAGGCTGGAGTGATGGCCGATGGTTTCCTGCTGCCGGGCGAGCATCAACTGGCCGAGGAGTTTGCGGTCAGCCGTGGCACCTTGCGCGAAGCCCTGGCTGAGCTCAAACGGCGCAACTACATCGCCACGCAAAGCGGCGTAGGCTCCATCGTCACCTTTGATGGCATGGTGCTCGACCAACGCAGTGGCTGGGCACAGGCGCTGGCCGATACCGGCGCACTGGTCACCACCGACATCCTGCGGCTGGAAGCCGTGACTCGACCGGACCTGCTCAGCCGTTTTGGCAGCGACCAATTTATCGCCCTCGACCGCCGTCGGCGCACCACCGATGGCACCGCCGTTTCTCTGGAGCGTTCGTTGATGCCTGCTACCGGTGGCCTGGAAAGCCTGCCCCGTGTCGGCCTGATCGACAACTCCCTCACCATCACGCTGGCCGCTTACGGCTACGTGGGCGCCGAAGGGGACCAGTGGATCGGTGCCGAGCCCTTGAGCGATGAAGACGCCAAGTTGCTCGGTCGCCCAGCCGGTACGGTGTTTCTCAAAGCCTCGCGCACTACCTACGACCGGCGCGAGCGTCTCATGGAGCATGTCGAAAGCTTGCTCGACCCTTTGCACTTTCGCCTGCACCTGCAGTTTGGAGCTTCGAAATGACCGCGCAAAATCGCGCCCTCGGTGCTTTCTACGGCCTGGCCCTGGGCGATGCATTGGGCATGCCCACCCAGTCGTTGAGCCGCGAGCAGGTGCAGCAGCGCTTCGGGGCGATCACCGCTCTGCAAGATGCTGGAGCCGACCAACCCATCGCGCCGAATATGCTTGCCGGCTCGATCACCGATGACACCGAGCAGGCGATTCTGGTCGGTGAATTGCTGGTGCAAGGGCAGGGCAAGATCGAGCCCACGGTACTCGCCCAACGCCTGATCGAGTGGGAGGCGGCGATGCGTGCCAAAGGTTCCCAGGACTTGCTCGGGCCGTCGACCAAACGCGCCATCGACATGATCCTGGCCGGGCACACCCCGGAAGAATCCGGGCGCTACGGCACCACCAATGGCGCCGCGATGCGCATCACGCCGGTCGGCATTGCCGCCGACGTCAGCGACCCGGCGCAGTTTATCCAGGCGGTGATCCAGGCCTGCCAGGTCACCCATAACACCAACCTGGGCATTTCCAGCGCGGCGGCGGTGGCGGCAGTGGTTTCGGCAGGTATCAACGGTGTGGATTTGGGTGAAGCCCTGAACATTGGCACCCAGCTCGCGCAGCAGGCCGAAGGCCATGGCCACTGGATCGCCGGTGGGCGGATTTCCACGCGCATCAGTTGGGCGCGCACCTTGAGCGTCGGCAGCGGCGATAAAGCCCTGTTTGCCGATCTGCTTTATGAACTGATTGGCACCTCGGTCGCTTCTCAGGAATCGGTGGTGGTGTCGTTTGCCCTCGCCCAGCAAGTGGCGGTGGGCGACATGAATGCCGTCGAGGCGCTGTGCCTGGCGGCCAGCCTTGGCGGCGACACCGACACCATCGCCGCCATGCTGGGTGCGATGTTGGGCGCGTGTCTTGGGATGCAGTGCTGGCCTGAGGCGATGATTGAGCAGGTCAAGCAGGTCAATGGTTTGGATTTGCAGCCACTGGTGCAGGGGCTGCTGCAATTGCGCTGATCACCACCGATCAAAAAATGTGGGAGCTGGCTTGCCTGCGATAACGGTGTGCCAGCCACTGATGCACTCACTGAAAGACCACTATCGCAGGCAAGCCAGCCCCCACCTTAAATCGTGTTTGAGTCAGGACGACCGCTTAAAGCTTTGACTATCTGCCACAACCACAACAATACAGGCACCAGGAGCACCCCTCATGAGCAGCACTTCTTCCGGCCAAAGTGCCGGGCAATTGGAAACACGCGGCATCGAACCGGTCCCCGAAGGCGAGTGCAATGGCCATCCGCTGCAACTGTTCTGGGTGTGGTTCGCGGCTAACATCAGCATCCTCGGCTTGCCGCTCGGCGCGACCCTGGTGGCGTTTCGTGGCCTGGCGATCTGGCAGGCGATCATTGTGGCGATCCTCGGCGCCGCCGGCTCTTTCGCAGTGGTCGGCATCATCTCGATTGCCGGCCGTCGCGGCCGCGCGCCGAGCCTGACGCTGTCGCGCGCCATCTTCGGTGTGCGCGGCAATATCGGTCCCACGCTGGTCTCGCTGATGTCGCGCCTGGGTTGGGAAACCGTCAACACCACCACGGCCGCCTTTGTGCTGCTGTCGTTGTGTTCGATCCTGTTCGGCTCGCCGGTCGAAGCCAAAAGCGCGCCGGTGCTCACGCTGATCTTTATCGCGATTTTCGTGCTGCTGACCTTGTCCGTGTCCGGCCTCGGCCACGCCACCTTGCTGGTGATCCAGAAGTGGGCCACCTACGTGTTCGGCGCGTTGAATATCCTGGTGGGCGGCTTCCTCTGCGCCACTATCGACTGGAGCGCGGTGTTCAACGCCACCCCGGCGCCGCTGAGCGCCATGATCATTGGCGTCGGCACCATGGCCGCCGGTACCGGTATCGGCTGGGCCAACGCCGGTGCCGACATGTCGCGCTACCAGCACCGCAGCGTCAAGGCCGTGCGTCTGGTGGCGTCTGCCGCATTTGGTGCGGGCATTCCGCTGGTGCTGTTGATCACCCTCGGCGGCCTGCTGTCGGTGGGCAACAACGACCTGGCGTCGGCCACCGACCCGATCATCGCGATCCGCGACATGCTGCCGACCTGGATGGCCGTGCCGTACTTGATCACCGCGTTCGGCGGGCTGTTGCTCTCCAATAACCTCTCGGTGTACTCGGCCGGTCTCACCACCTTGACCTTGGGTCTTAAGGTCAAGCGCGTGCACGCGGTGATCGTCGATATCGTGGCGATCTTCGCCGGCTCCATTTACTTCATGCTGATCGCCGACAGTTTCTATGGCCCGTTCATCACCTTCATCTCGCTGCTGGCCGTGCCCATCACCGCCTGGGTCGGGATCTTTGTGGTCGACCTGATTCACCGTCACTACTACCGCCCCAAAGACCTGCTGGACGTAAGCCCAAGCAGCGCCTACTGGTATCGCGGCGGCGTGGAATGGCGTGCATTCGGCGCCTGGGCTGTGGCGATTGTGCTGGGTTTCAGCTTCACCACCATCGGCACCACCGCCGAAAATATCTGGTTCGCCGGGCCCTTGTCCGACTCTTGGCTGGGCCACAACGGCCTGGGCTGGATCGTCACCTTCCTGGTGGCCGGTGGGATTTATGCAGTACTGGGCGGCGCAGCTGACCGTCGCCCGGCTTTGGTAGAGCGCGCTAATGTCTAGATTGCTGCACACCGGCCAGGTCATCGTCGACCTGGTCATGGCCCTCGACACACTGCCTGCAACCGGCGGCGATGTGCTGGCGCAATCGGCCAGTTTCGAAGCCGGCGGCGGCTTCAACGTGATGGCTGCCGCCCGGCGCAATGGTTTGCCGGTGGTTTACCTCGGCCGCCATGGCCACGGGCGCTTCGGTGACCTGGCGCGCGCCGCGATGCAGGCCGAGGGCGTGGAAATGGCCCAGCCGGCCAGCGAGGGCAAGGACACCGGTTTGTGTGTGTCGCTGACCGAGGCCAGTACCGAACGCACCTTTATTTCGCATATCGGCGCTGAAGGGGATTTGAGCGCAGAGGACCTGGCGGGCGTGGTGCCGCGCGCGGACGACTATGTGTACGTCAGCGGCTACAGCCTGTTGCTCGAAGGCAAGGCCCAGGCATTGCTCGATTGGCTGCTGGCGCTGCCGCGGGAGATCACCGTGGTGTTCGACCCGGGGCCGTTGGTCAAGGCGCCGGACTCGGCCTTGATGGTTGCCTTGCTGCCGCGCATCGATATCTGGACCAGCAATGGCCCGGAAGCCCTGGCGTTTAGCGGCGCCAGTACGCTGGCCGAAGCGCTGCGCGAACTCAACCGTCACTTGCCCGCCGAAGCGCTGCTGGTGGTGCGCGACGGGCCGAATGGCTGCTGGGTGAGTCGCCACGGCAAGGCCGAGCATGTGCCGGGTTTCAAGGTGCAGGCGGTGGACAGCAACGGCGCGGGCGATGCCCATGCTGGTGTGTTTCTGGCCGGGTTGGCCGAGGGTTTAACCCCTTCAGTGGCGGCGCGTCGAGCCAATGCGGCGGCGGCGTTGGCGGTTACACGCTGGGGACCGGCGACGTCGCCTGGCAGTGCCGAAGTCGACGCATTGCTGACTGACTAAACACAAATAAAAATGTGGGAGCTGGCTTGCCTGCGATGGCGGTGCGCCAGCTAGCACATCTTCTGCTGACACACCGCCATCGCGGGCAAGCCCGCTCCCACATTTGATCTTCGTCTAGTTCACACGGTGCCTTCGCCTTCCAGCTTGCGCGCCTCATCAACGCCCGAGGCGGTCAGCTTGATCGGCAGGTTCAACGAATATTCACCGGCGTCGTCGGTGGTCACATGCCCATCCTTGATAAACCCGCGGTCTTGCAGAAATGCCAGCACACTGGCCACCACCTTTTCGCCGCGGTAGTTATCCAGCACCTCCTTGCCCAGACCGTTGGGGTGGGCGTGCAGCAGGCGGGTGAGGACTTCTTTTTCAAGGTTTCTATCGACGTTCATGCGTACCTCTTCACTGGGAAATGATCGGGTGTCGGTGTTGCTATCGATGCATCAAGGCGCAGGTTGTTTTGGCGCGCCCGGGATGTTGCTGTCATCGCCCTTGTTGATGGTGGGCTCTTTATTGACACCAGGGCCCATTTTGCCGTTACCGACTGCAGCCGGTGCCTGACGTTGGGTATCGGCGCCTTTGGTGCGAGGGTCTGCGCCGTTATCGATAATCGCGCCACCGTTGGTTTCCATCCCTGTGCCCATCGAATCCTGAGACTCCTTGGTAGCAGGGTTGGTGGTGCCGGTGGATGAGGTGGCGGCAACGGCACTCAATGAGGCGGCGGACAGCAGGCCGGTGAGGGCGAGGGCAGCAAATTTGGAATTCTTCATGAGGGGTGTCTCCATATGATTAATGTCCTTACCCCTTATTGGTCCGCCCCAGTTTGCGGTTCGTGCCTTGATGGCGACGAACGGTGCTAATTCACCTGTAAGATTTTGTTAGCCGAACGCTGGCGCCAGATCAGTCGCGCCACCGTGATCAACCAGTTGAACAAGGCCACGGCCAACACACTCGCCAGCAGCGTCGGCAGCCCAGAGTCGACAATGATTTTGCCCGCCAGCAGCGGAAAGCCGAACACCCCGACAAAGTACGCCAGGCTGAACAGCAGCAAGGCTTGTGACGTCGTACCAAGCGGTGCTTCATTGGCCACCAGCCCATTGATCACCGAGTACGTCAGGCCGTAACCCACGCCCAGCGTGCCGGCTGCCAACAGGTAACTGAGGTTGCCACTCACGCCAAACGCAAACAGCGCGATCGAGCCGAGCATGATCCCGGACAGCACGCAGGCGGCCCAGTACGCATCGCGCTTGACCACGTGGCCGGCGATCAACAGCCGGCTGGTAATGGCGGCGCTCAGGAAGCCGCCAAAGAACAGCGAATAGTCCAACCCCTGCGCAGCCGCGTAGCTGGTTTGAAACGATGAAAGCCCACCAAACACACAGCCGCCCAGGCCGACCATCAGGATCGCAAACGCGGCTTTGGATGACAGCACGCGGCGGCTGGACGCCCAGGAAATCTTCGAGGTGGGCGCATTCGCGTGATGGTTGAGTTGTGCGCCCATTCGCCAGAACATCAGGACGCCGACCAGACTGGCCACACCGGCGATATAGAAGGCCGCTGTCAGCGGCAGGCCCAGCGCGTCGGCGGCACGGCCGAGCAAAGGGCCGGAGCCGATCCCGCTCAACATACTGCCCGACAGCAGCGCAAAATATTTGGCCCGCTGCGCCGATTGCACCAGCAGCGTCACGATGATCGGCCCCAAGGTGTAGAACACGCCCCAGCCCAACCCAAGCGACAGACCGAACAGCATCAAGCCCTGGCCAAACCCGGGAGTCAGGGCAAACCCCAGGCACGCCACCACCAGCAATACGCCCATGCCCGCAATCGCGCGCGCCGCACCGACCGCATCGGCCAAGTGCCCGCAGAACAGCACTGCCACGAACGTACTGAGCATCGCCATGGAGATCACGCTGCCGGCGTCGTGTTCATTGCCGCCGCGCGAGTGGATCAGCAGCGACAGCAAAAACGTCGAGCCATAGGACAGTGACAGCAAGAAGCTGGCGAGGCAGAAAAAGGCGAACAGTTTGGTATTCACGGCGGGTGTGGAAGGCATCGGGCGACCTTGCAGTTATCAGCATGCAGTTATCAGCATGCAGTTATTAGCGTTATGCCCGACTGTTTACCATGCCTGTGCATGGCGAATGTTGCGTGGTTGGTGGTACTTGCTTTACGCGTGGCCGGAGTAAACAAATTGCACTGCAATCAGTCATCAAAGCGTCTTAGTATGTGGCCTTTGACATTGCCCAAGGCCCGCCCATGACCATCGAGATTCGCCCTGCCGTGCCCAGCGATGCTGCGCAGATCCTGACTTTCATCACTGAACTTGCCGAGTACGAAAAGGCCCGGCACGAAGTGATCGCCAGTGTGGTGGATATTGAGCGCAGCCTGTTCAGCGAGGGCGCCACCGCCCATGGCCTGATCTGTTCGCGGGATGGCCTGCCGATTGGCTTTGCGGTGTTCTTTTTCAGTTACTCCACCTGGCTGGGCAGCAACTGCCTGTACCTCGAAGACCTCTACATCAACCCCGAGCAACGTGGCGGCGGGGCGGGCAAGAAGCTCTTGCGGCACCTGGCCAAGATCGCCTGCGACAACGGTTGCGGGCGTTTCGAGTGGAGCGTGCTGGACTGGAACGAGCCGGCGATTGCCTTCTACAAGTCCATCGGCGCCCAGCCGCAGGAGGAGTGGGTGCGCTATCGCATGGAGGGTAATGCACTGCGCTACTTTGCCCAGGGCTGAAACCCTTTTTCAAAAACACTGAAGGCCCACTGTGGGGGCGGGCTTGTGTGGGAGCTGGCTTGCCTGCGAAAGCATCACTTCGGTGTAACTGAAATACCGAGGTGTCCGTATCGCAGGCAAGCCAGCTCCCACAGAGGTCGACTCCCGCATTTTTTTGTGTCGCGTCTCACTATATGGGATGCAAATTTATATATTGAGATATTTCAAAAGATGGGTTTATAGTCGGCGGCATCAGCACTCACTACCAAAAATAAAACAGGTGAAGCGATGCAGCCCCAACCGTTGTCATTACCCGCCGTGCCCGAACCCACCTATGGCGAGCGGCTGAAAAACAAAGTGGTGATCATCACCGGTGCCGCTCAAGGGATAGGCGAGGCGATCGTCGCCTGCTTCCAGGCCCAGCAGGCACGGCTGGTGATTGCGGATATCCAGGCCGAAAAGGTTGAGCAAGTCGCCGCCCACTGGCGCGAACGCGGCGCTGAGATTGTCGCGCAGGCCGTCGATATAACCTCCAAAGAGCAATGGCAGGCGCTAGTCAATGTGGCCATCGAGCGCTTTGGCCGTGTGGATGTGTTGATCAACTGCGCGGGCGTCAACGTGTTCCGTGACCCGCTGGAGATGACCGACGACGATTGGCGCCGCTGCTTCGCCATCGACCTCGACGGTGCCTGGTTCGGCTGCCGCACCGTGTTGCCGCACATGATCGAGCAGGGCATCGGCAACATCATCAACATCGCTTCCACCCATTCCAGCCACATCATTCCCGGCTGTTTTCCCTATCCGGTAGCCAAGCATGGCCTGCTCGGTCTCACCCGCGCCCTCGGCATCGAATACGCACCCAAAGGCATCCGCGTGAATGCCATCGCACCGGGCTACATCGAAACCCAGCTCAACGTCGATTACTGGAACGGCTTCCCTGACCCGCATGCCGAGCGCCAGCGCGCCTTCGATTTGCACCCGCCCAAGCGCATCGGCCAACCGGTCGAGGTGGCGATGACGGCGCTGTTTCTGGCCACCGACGAGGCGCCCTTTATCAACGCAACCTGCCTGATGATCGATGGCGGGCGTTCCGTGATGTACCACGACTAACAACAATCAAGAGAGGTGGTTCATGTTCAAGAAGACGTTAGGCGCCGTGGCGCTGGCGATGGCCTTCAGCGGTTTTGCCGCGGCCGAAGAAGTGAAGATCGGCTTCCTGGTCAAGCAGGCCGAAGAGCCTTGGTTCCAGACCGAATGGGCCTTTGCCGAAAAGGCCGGTAAGGACCAGGGCTTCACCGTGATCAAGATCGCCGTGCCCGACGGCGAGAAAACCTTGTCCGCCATCGACACCCTCGCCGCCAACGGCGCCAAGGGGTTTGTGATCTGCCCGCCAGACGTGTCCCTCGGCCCTGCGATCATGGCCAAGGCCAAGCTCAACGGCTTGAAAGTGCTGGCGGTGGATGACCGCTTCGTCGATGCCAAGGGCAAGCCCATGGAAGACGTGCCTTATGTGGGCCTGGATGCCTACAAGATCGGCCAGAAGCAAGGCGAGGCCATGGCCGCCGAAGCCAAGCATCGTAACTGGGACTGGAAGGACACCTACGCCGTCATCAACACCTTTGACGAGCTGGAAACCGGCAAAAAACGCACCGACGGTTCGGTCGAAGGCCTCAAGGCCGCCGGCTTGCCCGCTGACCACATCCTGTTCAGCGCGCAGAAAACCCTCGACGTGCCAGGCAGCATGGATTCCACCAACTCGGCGC
>NZ_VBVZ01000079.1 GCF_005863185.1 Pseudomonas edaphica | reverse complement strand
TACCACCGCGAGCTGGAGCACATGGCGTCGCGGATCGACAACTTCAGCCTGCACCTGATCTGCGAAAAACACGGGCTGGGCGAGCCTTGGGCGGGTTATCGCGGTTACTTGAACCACAAGATGCTGGAATTGATGGTGCCGGACTTCCTTGAGCGCGAAGTGTTCTGCTGCGGCCCTACGCCGTACATGAGCGCAGTGAAACGCCTGCTGGAGGCCGCCGGCTTCGACATGACGCGCTATCACGAGGAGTCCTTCGGCGCCACGCCGCCGGAAGCCCGCGCCGATGCGGTGGAGCAAGCCGAGCAAGCAGCGGACGCGCCAGAGATCGACCTGGCAGACCTGCATCAAGTGGAATTCATCGCCTCCGGCAAAAGCATCCGCGTGGCACCGGGCGAAACCGTGCACGCAGCCGCGGCCAAGCTTGGCCTGCTGATCCCTAAAGCGTGCGGCATGGGTATTTGTGGAACATGCAAGGTGATGAAACTGGGCGGGGAGGTCGAGATGGACCACAACGGCGGGATCACCGAGGAAGACGAAGCCGAAGGCTACATCCTGTCGTGCTGCAGCGTGCCGAAGGGCGACGTGCGCATCGAGTTCTAATAGGGCGGGACGCGGAGCGCCCCTGGAGGCATTCCCACGCAGAACGTGGGAACGAGCTGGTTGAGTGTCCCCGATCGTTCCCACGCTCCGCGTGGGAATGCAGCCCGTGAAGCTCCGCGTCACAAAGTGCCCAGTATTCAAGCCATGCACATAGGGCGGGACGCGGAGCGTCCCTGGAGGCATTCCCACGCAGAGCGTGGGAACGAGCTGGTTGAGTGTCCCCGATCGTTCCCACGCTCCGCGTGGGAATGCAGCCCGTGACGCTCCGCGTCACAAAGTGCCCAGTATTCAAGCCATGCGCATAGAGCGGGACGCGGAGCGCCCCAGGAGGCATTCTCACGCAGAGAGGGGCGGCGGGCACTAGTGCCACTGTTGAATTTCGATGAGCCCTTCCTGCCCTGCGTAATTGCGCGCACTGGAATACCGCCAGTGTTCGGCTAGGTCCACATATCCTCGTTTCACCGGGTTGTGGTGAATGTAATCAAGTTTCTGGTGCATCACCCCCTCGCTGTACACCAACTCAGCGTGTGCGCCTTCCTGCCAAAGTTGATAAGCCCGGTCTACCTTGTGCGCCCGTTTGCTGAACCGCAGGCGTTGTAATAAACGCTCTGCGCCTCGGCGCTGCAAATCATCAATGATGGTACGGGCGGTAAAGGATTTGAATTGGCTCACGCATTTGCCAAGGTCGGGAGCCTGAGCGACGAAGTGCAAGTGGTTTTCGAGAACGACGTAGCCGAAGAGATTCAGGGCATGGTGGTTTTGTTGATATCGCCAGCAGTCCAAAAGATGACCAACGATGTAGTCACGGGTGAACAGCGGTAGCCACTCCATGACGGTGCAGGTGAGGAAGTGCGGCTTTTCGGGTTCGGTGATGACGTAGCGGCTTCTGCCCATGGATTCGTCCTTGAATCTGGGTGCGGCTTGGACGCAGAGCGTCCGGGGATGCATTCCCACGCATAGCGTGGGAACGATCATGTACATTCAGTTAATCGCGCCCGCGCGAGCGTGGGAGCGATCGGGTCAGCTTGGTTAGCGTGCGTATATCTGTATGGCGAACTGCTCACCTGATGCTGTCAGTTCAAAGGTTTTTTCGGTGATGACCAGGGTTCTTGAAGGCTCCCTGATGGTGTCACCGACTTTCGCCAGTTTCCTGAACTCATCCCAGCTCACAAACGTGGTGCTGAGACTGCCTTCCTGCAACGCTTTAGTGTTGTAGCATTGAACTTCCATGGTCTAACCCTCTGCTGGATTTCCGTTTCCGACCGATTATTCGGCAGGCAGTTGTGCCCGAAAGGTGGCCGCTGCAGCGGCGTTTTCCTTTCGGGTTCCAAGAGGCTAGACGATGAAAGTGGACTGTGATGCTGTCGGAAATACCAAATAACAGTCTCGGCAATGCGCCAGTATTCGTGAGGCTTAAGCGTTCATCACTTCCCTAATGTCTGCGGCTAATTCTCTTACGCGTTCTTCTTCGGTATCCCACGCACACATGAACCGTGCGCCACCTTTGCCAATGAATGTGTAGAAGCGCCAGCCCTTGGCCGTCAGCGCTGCGATGGCCGGTTCCGAGAGTTGCAGGAACACGCCGTTGGCCTGTACCGGGAACATCAGTTCCACGCCGGGAATGTCCGCCACCAGGCTGCTGAGCAATTGTGCGCATTGGTTGGCGTGGCGGGCGTGTTTGAGCCAGGCATCGTTTTCCAGCAGGCCCACCCATGGGGCGGAGAGGAAGCGCATTTTCGAGGCCAACTGGCCGGCCTGTTTGCAGCGGTAATCGAAGTCTTCAGCCAGTTTGTGGTTGAAGAACAGGATGGCTTCGCCTACTGCCATGCCGTTTTTGGTGCCGCCGAAACACAGTACATCCACACCGGCTTTCCAGGTCAGGTCGGCCGGCGAGCAGCCCAGGAACGCGCAGGCGTTGGAGAAGCGCGCGCCGTCCATGTGCAGGTTCAGGCCCAGCTCTTTGCAGGTGACGCTGATGGCGCGGATTTCTTCCGGGGTATACACGCTGCCCACTTCCGTGGCTTGGGTGAGGGTGACCACGCGCGGTTTGGGGTAGTGGATGTCCTGGCGCTTGAGGGCGATCTCGCGGATCGATTCGGGCGTCAGCTTGCCGTTTTCGGTGCGGGCGGTGAGCAGCTTGGAGCCGTTGGAGAAGAACTCCGGCGCACCGCATTCGTCGGTTTCGACGTGGGCGGTTTCCGAGCAAATCACGCTATGGTAGCTCTGGCACAGCGAAGACAGCGCCAGGGAGTTGGCCGCGGTGCCGTTGAAGGCGAAGAACACTTCACAGTCGGTTTCGAACAAATTGCGGAAACCGTCGGCGGCACGGTGGGTCCACTCATCGTCGCCGTAGGCGCGTTGATGGCCCTGGTTGGCTTGTTCCATGGCGGCCCAGGCTTCCGGGCAGATGCCGGAATAGTTGTCGCTGGCGAATTGTTGGCTATTGTCGGTCATGGCCCATTCCTGTGGTCGATGTTGGTGCGCACTGTAACCAAGATTGTCGCGGGTGCGCACGCACTGTAAATGCAAAGTCACTGGGGAATTATGCACGGTACACACACGTTGGCTGTCGGACGCGTCCGCGATGGCGCACTGGATCTGCTCAAGTGGCTGGCGCTGCTGAGCATGGTGCTCGACCACTTGCGTTATGTCGGTTTGAGCCTGGACGGCCTGTACGTGCCGGGGCGCCTGGCGTTTCCGTGGTTTTGCCTGGCGATTGCAGCCAATTTGCACCGGGTCGCCAATGCTCCCGTCACCGGCCAGTGGCGCTACCTGGGCTGGCTGTTGCTGTTCAGTGTGATCAGTGAAGTGCCCTACCGAATGTTTATCGAGGATGCCGATACATTGAACGTCTTGCCGACGTTGGCGCTGGGGTTGCTGGTTGCCCGAGGATGGCAGCAGAAGGTGCTTTTTGATCGAGGATTGGCGCTGATTGCCCTAGTCATCGCGGCGCTGTTTTCTGCCCAGCTGATGTTCGGGTTTTTCGGTGTGTTACTGCCGCTGGCGATGCTGCTGGTGTTTAACCGGCCATGGTATTTCAGCGTGTTGCCGGGTTTGGTCTGCGTGGCCGCCAATCAATGGCAGGTTCTGCTCAATAGCGGCACGCCTGTGGCGCTGATGGGGTTGGCCGCTTGCCTGATTGCGCCCTTGGCGGGTTTGGTCTTGTTGCGACACGGCAAAAACGTCTCGCCACCGGCGATGCGCCGCTGGGCTTACGCGCTGTATCCGTTACATTTTTTACTTTTGTTGGGGGTTCGAAAGGCCATTGGCTGACATCGACTCGAGCCAACAAGGTGGGAACGGATGAGCCGCATAGAAATCGCGCATTTTTTGTACGTCGCGCTCGAACCAATCTCGCAGCCACTGGCAATATTGAAGTGAAATAGCCTGCCTGTGCGTTGGGTTGAGGCTTTCGTCGGCAATACATTGCGCAGCCATCATTCCTGACATCAGCGCCTTGAGTACGCCATGAGAGGCGCCCGGGTCCAACCTGCTGGCTGCGTCTCCGATGATGAAATAGCCGTTACCCGCTGCCTGATCACAGATTGACCAAGTGACATCTGCCCCCCGGATCGTTCCTTCACACGGTAAGTGTTCAAAACAGGCCGGAACAGCCGCCATCTTCGGTGATTTATCTTGCATAAAGCGCAGTCTCGTCCAGTGATAAAGCTGCTGGCCGATATGAGCGGTCCAATACCAGCCCGATGGGTCTGCGAAGATGCCGAGCGTATTTTCCTGGACTGTTCCTCGCTTATAGCCATACACGGCGGTCAGCGGGGGCGAGCAGCGACGCGATGTCAGCCTTAATTGGCGTGCAAGCCAGCCGTGAGCGCCACTGGCATCAATAAGGTGCCTGCAAAACAGTTTCCCGGCCTGGGTCTGGAGGCCCACCACTCGATCTTTTATCTGCAACACGGTCTTTGCCTGGCAGGGTTGCAGGACGTGGACACCTGACGCGGCTGCTCGATCCAGCAGCAACCCGTCCAGCATT
The DNA here is from genome assembly GCF_005863185.1 of Pseudomonas edaphica. GTDB lineage: Bacteria > Pseudomonadota > Gammaproteobacteria > Pseudomonadales > Pseudomonadaceae > Aquipseudomonas > Aquipseudomonas edaphica. The sequence continues at coordinate 10,842 of NZ_VBVZ01000079.1, read as the reverse complement.
GCTCGGGGAATCTGAAACCCCCGCCAAGGTCCGTTTTGGTCTTGCCCGAAAGGCACAAAGTGTCGTTCAGTGTCCCACCTCACCCAAGTACCCGCAGGCCGGACGAAGGCGTCGCCGCGGATTTTTTCAGCCACACCCAGTTGCTGAAGCAGAGGCTCTAAGCCGGGGTGCAGGGTTTCACCCGGGCGGTGGCGCGGAAAAGACAGGCGCTCAATCAGTGCCACTTTCAAGCCCTGTTGAGCGCAGCAAATGGCCGCCGAGCAACCCGCCGGGCCGGCACCTATTATGATCACGTCATAGCGGCCTGCGCTGTCGGGCGTTGCCATGCTGAATGTGTCGATAAACCAATTTCCAGGTGTGGTGCTCAATGACAGTTTGACGCGCCGGAAAGCATCGATTCGCCGTTGATATTCCTGCGAGTCGACTTTGCCTGTGAGTGCCAATGAGAACTTCCCGTTCAGCGCGTTCTCTGTGTAGTCGGTATAGAAGTAAGTTTCGTACGCTCTATGGGGCGCGTAATTGGCGACGTATTTTTTCGGAGCGGGTACGCCATCCCACGGGAAACCGGCACTTTTGCCGATCTCCTGATCCAGCATTGGTTTTACGGTCGGACCCGCCCCGACGTTTGGTGGATAGGCTTGTGCTGAGTCTGATGCAACTGCAGGCCAGAATGAACTCAACGCTGCGCAGAGCTTGGCATCCTCGGGGAATGGGCTGCCCAGCCTGTACGCTGCCAGGTGCGCCACGCTGCCCAATTCGGGGTCAGTCGTCACAAGGCCAACATCCCAGCCTGGCGCGAATATCCCTGCGCTCGCATCGGGGAAGGCACCACGCGCACCGTGCAGGTGTAACGCTTTGCGTCAGCGGCGTGGCCAGGTTGGGCGAAGAGTCGAGCGCCATGCCCGCGTTCCTCAACGGTGTAGGGCGTTCAATCTGTTCGACTGAACAGTGAAAGCGTCGAATACATGAGCTGGCGCTGTTTGAGTGGCAAGCGTAGCCAAGTTTTCAGGCGTGTGAGGCTTAAAGTGTCAGGTTTCTGTTTCTAAATCTTCAGGCGGCCCGAGCCATCTGCGTGTTTTATCGCCCACCCGCGAAGCCATGTCGTAAACGCACCTTTGCGTGGCGTGCGTAGGCATTTGACCTCGCTGCGCCAGCCCTACCATCGCATCAAAGGGCCCTGCGAGGGCCTCAACAATACGAAAGGCTGGGAGAGACGCGATGTTCAGCAAAAAAGACCAGATCCAAGGGTATGACGACGCATTGCTGGCGGCGATGAATGCCGAGGAGCAGCGTCAGGAAGACCATATCGAGCTGATCGCGTCAGAGAACTACACCAGCAAACGCGTCATGGAAGCCCAGGGCAGCGGCCTGACCAACAAATACGCCGAAGGCTACCCAGGCAAGCGCTACTACGGCGGCTGCGAGCATGTGGACAAGGTTGAAGCCCTGGCCATCGAGCGCGCCAAACAACTGTTCGGCGCTGATTACGCCAACGTGCAGCCACACTCCGGTTCGTCCGCCAACAGCGCGGTGTACCTGGCGCTGATCAATGCCGGTGACACCATCCTGGGCATGAGCCTGGCCCACGGCGGCCACTTGACCCACGGCGCCAAAGTGTCGTCCTCGGGCAAGCTGTACAACGCCGTGCAGTACGGCATCAACACCGATACCGGTTTGATCGACTACGACGAAGTTGAGCGCCTGGCCGTCGAATGCCAGCCGAAAATGATCGTGGCCGGTTTCTCCGCTTACTCCAAGACCCTCGATTTTCCGCGCTTCCGTCAGATCGCCGACAAGGTTGGCGCACTGCTGTTCGTCGATATGGCCCACGTCGCCGGCCTGGTTGCCGCGGGCCTGTACCCGAACCCGCTGCCTTACGCCGATGTGGTCACCACCACCACCCACAAAACCCTGCGCGGCCCACGTGGCGGTTTGATCCTGGCCAAGGCCAACGAAGCCATCGAGAAGAAACTCAACGCTGCCGTGTTCCCCGGCGCCCAGGGCGGCCCGCTGATGCACGTTATCGCCGGCAAGGCCGTGTGCTTCAAGGAAGCGCTGGAGCCCGGTTTCAAGGCTTACCAACAACAGGTGATCGACAACGCCCAGGCCATGGCAGACGTGTTTATCAAGCGCGGCTACGACGTGGTGTCCGGCGGCACCGATAACCACCTGTTCCTGGTCAGCCTGATCCGCCAGGGCCTTACCGGCAAAGACGCGGACGCTGCCCTCGGCCGCGCCCACATCACCGTCAACAAGAACGCCGTGCCGAATGACCCGCAGTCGCCGTTCGTGACCTCGGGCCTGCGCATCGGCACCCCGGCGGTGACCACGCGGGGTTTCAAGGTGCCGCAATGCATCGAGCTGGCCGGCTGGATCTGCGACATCCTCGACAACCTCGGCGACGCCGATGTCGAGGCCAACGTGGCCAAGCACGTGTCTGCCCTGTGCGCTGATTTCCCGGTTTATCGCTGAGCGCGGTTTTGGAGTAATGACTATGCAACGCTACTCGGGCTTCGGCCTCTTCAAGCACTCACTCAGCCACCACGAAAACTGGCAGAAGATGTGGCGCACGCCCACACCGAAAAAGGTCTACGACGTGGTTATCGTCGGCGGCGGCGGGCATGGTCTGGCGACGGCTTACTATTTGGCCAAAGAGCACGGCATCACCAACGTGGCCGTGGTCGAGAAAGGCTGGCTGGGCGGCGGTAACACCGCGCGCAACACCACCATCGTGCGTTCCAACTACCTGTGGGACGAGTCGGCGCACCTGTACGAACACGCGATGAAACTGTGGGAAGGCCTGTCCCAGGACCTGAACTACAACGTGATGTTCTCCCAGCGTGGCGTCTACAACCTGTGCCACACCCTGCAAGACATCCGTGACTCCGAACGCCGCGTGAGCGCCAACCGCCTCAACGGCGTGGACGGCGAGTTGCTCAACGCCAAACAAGTGGCCGACGAGATCCCGTACCTCGACTGCTCAAAAAACACCCGCTACCCGGTACTCGGCGCCACCGTGCAACGGCGCGGCGGCGTAGCCCGCCACGATGCCGTGGCCTGGGGCTTCGCGCGCGCCGCTGACGCACTCGGCGTGGACCTGATCCAGCAGACCGAAGTGATCGGCTTTCGCAAGGAAAACGGCGTGTGCATCGGCGTCGAAACCAACAAGGGTTTTATTGGCGCCAAGCGCGTGGGTGTGGTCACTGCCGGTAACTCCGGGCACATGGCCTCGCTCGCCGGCTTCCGCCTGCCGATCGAATCCCACCCGCTGCAAGCGCTGGTGTCCGAGCCGATCAAGCCGATTATCGACAGCGTGATCATGTCCAACGCCGTGCACGGTTACATCAGCCAGTCCGACAAGGGCGACCTGGTGATCGGCGCAGGTATCGACGGCTACAACGGCTACGGCCAGCGTGGTTCTTACCCGGTAATCGAACACACCATCCAGGCCATCGTCGAGATGTTCCCGGTGCTGTCGCGGGTGCGCATGAACCGCCAGTGGGGCGGCATCGTCGACACCACGCCGGACGCCTGCCCGATCATCTCCAAAACCCCGGTGCCGAACATGTTCTTCAACTGCGGCTGGGGCACCGGCGGTTTTAAAGCCACTCCAGGCTCAGGCAACGTGTTTGCCGCCAGCCTCGCCAAGGGTGAAATGCACCCATTGGCAGCGCCATTCTCCATCGACCGTTTCCACAACGGTGCGTTGATCGACGAACACGGCGCTGCGGCCGTCGCCCACTAACAGGAGAAATTCCCTATGTTGCATATCTTCTGTCCTCACTGTGGCGAACTGCGCTCCGAAGAGGAATTCCACGCGTCCGGCCAAGCGCACATCCCGCGCCCGCTGGACCCGAACGCCTGCACCGATGAAGAGTGGGGCGACTACATGTTCTTCCGTGACAACCCACGCGGGCTGCATCACGAGCTGTGGATCCATGCCGCCGGTTGCCGTCAGTACTTCAACGCCACCCGCGACACCCTGACCTACGAAATTCTTGAAACCTACAAGATCGGCACCAAGCCGCAATTCACCGCCAAGGCTGCTGGAGAGAAGGTATGAGCCAGATCAATCGCCTGTCCAACGGTGGCCGCATCGACCGCAACAAAGCCCTGACGTTTACCTTCAACGGCCAGAGCTACAAGGGCTTTGAGGGCGATACCCTGGCCGCAGCCCTGCTGGCCAACGGCGTCGACATCATCGGCCGCAGCTTCAAGTACTCGCGCCCGCGCGGCATCTTTGCAGCGGGCGCCGAAGAACCGAACGCGGTGCTGCAGATCGGCGCCACCGAAGCCACCCAGATTCCCAACGTGCGCGCCACGCAACAGGCGCTGTACCAAGGTTTGGTCGCCACCAGCACCAACGGCTGGCCGAACGTTAACAATGACGTGATGGGCATTCTTGGCAAAGTCGGCGGCAAGCTGATGCCGCCGGGTTTCTACTACAAAACCTTCATGTACCCGCAATCGTTCTGGATGACTTACGAGAAGTACATTCGTAAGGCTGCGGGCCTTGGCCGCTCGCCGACCGAGAATGACCCGGACACCTACGACAACTTCAACCGTCATTGCGACGTGCTGATTGTGGGTGCCGGCCCTGCTGGCCTGGCCGCGGCATTGGCCGCTGCGCGCAGCGGTGCCCGCGTGATTATTGCTGACGAACAGGAAGAATTCGGCGGCTCCTTGCTGGACTCACGTGAAAGCCTCGACGGCAAGCCGGCGGCCGAATGGGTTGCCAGCGTGATCGCGGAACTCAAAGCCCTGCCGGACGTGGTGTTGCTGCCGCGTGCCACCGTCAATGGCTACCACGACCACAACTTCCTGACCATTCACGAACGCCTCACCGACCACCTCGGTGACCGTGCGCCGATTGGCCAGGTGCGTCAGCGCATCCACCGTGTGCGTGCCAAGCGCGTGGTGCTGGCGACCGGTGCGTGCGAGCGTCCGTTGGTGTATGGCAACAACGACGTGCCGGGCAATATGCTCGCCGGTGCAGTCTCTACCTACGTGCGCCGCTACGGTGTGGCACCGGGCAAAAAACTGGTGCTGTCGACCAACAACGACCACGCCTACCGCGTCGCGCTGGACTGGCTTGATGCGGGCCTGCAAGTGGTCGCCGTGGCTGATGTGCGTCACAACCCACGCGGCGCCCTGGTGGAAGAAGCCCGCGCCAAAGGAATTCGCATCCTCACCGGCAGCGCCGTGATCGAAGCCCGTGGCAGCAAGCACGTGACCGCTGCACGCGTGGCGGCGATTGACGTCAAAGCACACAAAGTCACCAGCCCCGGCGAGTGGCTGGACTGCGACCTGGTGGCCAGTTCCGGCGGCTACAGCCCAGTGGTTCACCTGGCTTCGCACCTGGGCGGCAAGCCGACCTGGCGTGAAGACATCCTCGGTTTTGTGCCAGGCGAAGCCCCGCAAAAACGTGTGTGCGTCGGCGGTATCAATGGCGTCTACGGCCTCGGCGATTCCCTGGCCGATGGTTTTGAAGGCGGCGTGCGCGCAGCCAGCGAAGCCGGGTTTGCACCGGTGGAAGGCACGCTGCCAAAAGCCTTGAGCCGTCTGGAAGAGCCAACCCTGGGCATTTACCAGGTGCCCCATGACAAGCCGACCGCACGGGCGCCGAAGCAATTTGTCGACCTGCAAAACGACGTCACCGCTGCCGCCATTGAGCTGGCGACCCGCGAAGGGTTCGAGTCGGTCGAGCACGTCAAGCGCTACACCGCGCTGGGCTTCGGCACCGATCAGGGCAAGCTCGGCAACGTCAACGGCCTGGCCATTGCGGCCCGCTCGCTGAACGTGACCATCCCGCAGATGGGCACCACGATGTTCCGCCCCAACTACACGCCGGTGACCTTCGGCGCCGTGGCGGGCCGTCACTGTGGGCACATTTTTGAGCCGGTGCGCTACACCGCGCTGCAAGCCTGGCACGTTAAAAACGGCGCCGAGTTTGAAGATGTCGGCCAATGGAAACGCCCTTGGTACTTCCCGCGTAACGGTGAAGACCTGCACGCCGCCGTGAAGCGCGAATGCCTGGCGGTACGCGACAGCGTCGGCCTGCTGGATGCGTCCACCCTCGGCAAGATCGATATTCAAGGCCCGGATGCCCGCGAGTTCCTCAACCGCATCTACAGCAACGCCTGGACCAAGCTCGACGTGGGCAAGGCCCGCTACGGCCTGATGTGCAAGGAAGACGGCATGGTCTTCGACGACGGCGTCACCGCCTGTCTCGCCGACAACCACTTCCTGATGACCACCACCACCGGCGGCGCGGCACGCGTACTCCAGTGGCTGGAAATCTACCAGCAGACCGAGTGGCCAGACCTCAAGGTGTACTTCACCTCGGTCACCGACCACTGGGCGACCATGACCTTGTCCGGCCCCAACAGCCGCAAACTGCTGGCCGAAGTCACCGACATCGACCTGGATAAGGACGGTTTCCCGTTCATGACCTGGAAGGAAGGCCTGGTTGGCGGCGTACCGGCGCGGGTGTTCCGTATCTCGTTTACCGGCGAGCTGTCGTACGAAGTCAACGTGCAGGCCGACTACGCCATGGGCGTGCTCGAACAGATCGTTGCGGCCGGCAAGAAGTACAACCTGACGCCTTACGGCACCGAGACCATGCACGTACTGCGCGCCGAGAAGGGTTTCATCATCGTCGGGCAAGACACCGACGGCTCGATGACCCCGGACGACCTGAACATGGGCTGGTGCGTAGGCCGTACCAAACCGTTCTCGTGGATCGGCTGGCGCGGGATGAACCGTGAAGACTGCGTGCGTGAAGAACGTAAGCAGTTGGTGGGCTTGAAGCCGATTGACCCGAATGTATGGCTGCCGGAAGGCGCGCAGTTGGTGTTCGACCCTAAACAGTCGATCCCGATGAAGATGGTCGGCCATGTGACCTCAAGCTATGCGCACAACTCGCTGGGTTATTCATTTGCGATGGCGGTGGTCAAGGGCGGCTTGAAGCGTATGGGTGAGCGAGTGTTCTCACCGCAGGCGGATGGCAGCGTGATCGAGGCAGAGATTGTGTCCTCGGTGTTCTTCGACCCGAAAGGCGAGCGGCAGAACATCTGATAGACCGAGTCGCCTGCATCGCAGGCAAGCCAGCTCCCACATTTGGAATGCGTTCCCCTGTGGGAGCCGGGCTTGCCCGCGATGAGGCCAGAGCAGTCACCACAGAATTCAGAACAGGTGCTTTATGACAGCAGCCAATGTTTACCAACAACGCCCCACCACCGGCGCCAAGGCCGAGTCGTCGCTGCACCATGCCGACCTCGCCAGCCTGGTCGGCAAGGGCCGCAAGAACGCCGGCGTGACCGTGCGTGAAAAGAAACTCCTCGGCCACCTGACGATTCGTGGCGATGGCCATGACGCCGCGTTCGCCGCCGGTGTGCACAAAGCCCTCGGCATCGAACTGCCTGGTGCCTTGCAAGTGATCGTCAAAGGTGAAACCAGCCTGCAATGGCTCGGCCCGGATGAGTGGCTGTTGATCGTGCCAAGCGGTGAAGAGTTTGCCGCCGAACAAAACCTGCGCGCTGCCCTCGGTGAGCTGCATATCCAGATCGTCAACGTCAGCGGCGGCCAGCAGATCCTCGAACTCAGCGGCCCGAACGTGCGCGACGTACTGATGAAGTCCACCAGCTACGACGTGCACCCTAATAACTTCCCGGTGGGCAAGGCGGTGGGCACGGTGTTCGCCAAGTCGCAGCTGGTGATCCGCCACACGGCTGAAGACACCTGGGAGCTGCTGATTCGTCGCAGCTTTTCGGATTACTGGTGGTTGTGGCTGCAGGATGCGTCCGCCGAATTTGGCCTGAATGTCGTTGCATAACGATCGTTCCCACGCTCTGCGTGGGAATGCATCCCGGGACGCTCCGCGTCCCAAGAGCGGACGCAGAGCGTCCATGGCGGCATTCCCACGCAGAGCGTGGGAACGATCAAGGAGTCACGCACAATGAGCCGCGCACCCGACACATGGATTTTGACCGCCGACTGCCCCAGCGTGCTCGGCACGGTGGACGCGGTCACCCGCTACCTGTTTGAGCAGGGCTGCTACGTCACCGAGCACCATTCGTTCGATGACCGTCTCTCGGGCCGGTTTTTTATCCGCGTGGAATTTCGTCAACCTGAGGGTTTTGACGAGCAAGCCTTCCGCGATGGCTTGGCCACGCGCGGTGAAGCCTTTGGCATGATCTTCGAGCTGACGGCGCCGAACTACCGGCCAAAAGTGGTGATCATGGTGTCCAAGGCCGATCACTGCCTGAACGATTTGCTGTATCGCCAACGCATCGGCCAACTGTCGATGGACGTGGTCGCGGTGGTGTCCAACCACCCTGATTTAAAACCTTTGGCCGACTGGCACCAGATTCCCTACTACCATTTCCCCCTCGACCCCAACGACAAACCGTCCCAGGAGCGTCAGGTGTGGCAAGTGATTGAAGAGACCGGCGCCGAACTGGTGATTCTTGCGCGCTATATGCAAGTGCTGTCGCCGGAGCTGTGCCGCAAGCTCGATGGCAAGGCCATCAACATTCACCACTCGTTGCTGCCCGGTTTCAAAGGCGCCAAGCCGTATCACCAGGCCTACAACAAGGGCGTGAAACTGGTGGGCGCCACGGCGCATTACATCAACAACGATTTGGATGAAGGCCCGATCATCGCCCAGGGCGTGGAGGTGGTGGATCACAGCCACTATCCCGAGGACTTGATTGCCAAGGGGCGTGATATTGAAGGGCTGACGTTGGCGCGTGCAGTGGGGTATCACATTGAGCGGCGGGTGTTTTTGAACGCCAATCGAACTGTCGTTCTTTAGATTGCTATCGCGGGCAAGCCCGCTCCCATATTTGATGTGTGAATACTTTTGAATGTGGGAGCTGGCTTGCCTGCGATGAGGCCATCAGCACCAACACAAGGAAACAGCATCTGTACCCGAGCACTTAAACGCGCCGCCTGCCTGGGCGACGCGGTTCCATAAAAACAACAGCGAGGTGAAAGCATGTCTGGTAATCGTGGTGTCGTGTATCTCGGCAACGGCAAGGTCGAAGTACAGAAAATCGACTATCCCAAAATGCAGGACCCCCGTGGCAGGAAGATTGAGCACGGCGTCATCCTGCGCGTGGTCTCCACCAACATCTGCGGCTCCGACCAACACATGGTGCGCGGCCGCACCACTGCCCAGACCGGCCTGGTACTGGGGCATGAAATCACCGGCGAAGTGATCGAGAAGGGCAGCGACGTCGAGAACCTGAAGATCGGTGACCTGGTGTCGGTGCCATTCAACGTGGCGTGCGGCCGCTGCCGCTCGTGCAAAGAACAACACACCGGCGTGTGCCTCACCGTCAACCCGGCCCGTGCCGGTGGCGCCTACGGCTATGTCGACATGGGCGACTGGACCGGCGGCCAGGCCGAATACGTGCTGGTGCCGTATGCCGACTTCAACCTGCTGAAACTGCCGGACCGCGACAAGGCCATGGAGAAAATCCGTGACCTGACCTGCCTCTCCGACATCCTGCCGACCGGCTACCACGGCGCCGTCACTGCCGGCGTTGGCCCAGGCAGCACCGTCTACATCGCAGGCGCCGGCCCTGTTGGCCTGGCCGCTGCCGCCTCCGCCCGCCTGCTCGGCGCAGCGGTAGTGATCATCGGCGACGTCAACCCGATCCGCCTGGCCCACGCCAAGGCCCAGGGTTTTGAAATTGCCGACCTGTCCAAAGACACCCCACTGCACGAACAAATCGCTGCCTTGCTGGGCGAGCCGGAAGTGGACTGCGCGGTAGATGCCGTAGGCTTCGAAGCCCGTGGCCACGGCCATGAAGGCGCCAAGGCCGAAGCACCGGCCACCGTGCTCAACTCGCTGATGGGCGTGGTGCGTGTGGCGGGCAAAATCGGTATCCCTGGGCTGTACGTTACCGAAGATCCAGGTGCTGTTGATGCTGCCGCCAAAATGGGCAGCCTGAGCATTCGCTTTGGGCTGGGCTGGGCCAAATCCCACAGCTTCCACACCGGGCAAACGCCGGTGATGAAGTACAACCGCGCACTGATGCAGGCGATCATGTGGGATCGCATCAACATTGCGGAAATCGTCGGCGTGCAGGTGATCAGCCTGGATGACGCGCCACGTGGGTATGGCGAGTTTGATGCGGGCGTGCCGAAGAAGTTTGTGATTGATCCGCATAAGATGTTTAGCGCGGCGTAAGGCTTGGGGCAAATAAAAGGGCGACCTGTGGGTCGCCCTTTTTGCGTCTGGTGTTTAGGCCTGTAGGCGTCGGCTGATGACATCCAGCAGATCACAGCCATCACGCAACGGAATGGCGCAGAGCAGGGCGAAGTCCTGGAGGACGAGGTTGTCGGTGTTCAGGCCTTCGCGAAACGCCAGGTTTTCCATGACTTGGGTGACGGCGCGGATGCGGTAGACGGCGGCGTCGTGGAGCACGTCGAGCGGGACTTGGGTGTCGATGAGCAGGGAGGGCGTGGTGGCGTCGTGGCCGGTGAGCGGCATGTATCGGTTCATGTTTTAACCTTTATTTCAGAGAGTGAGGCTACCACTCACACGTCGCCAAACGAATGGGTGGCAGCTGTACGCAGGTTGGCGAACCGGTGAAATAAAGCAAAGGCCGGCAGACCCGAAGGTCTCCCGCGCACAGCCGCCATAAAGCAGCCTTACGCGTGCAAAAGCACCAGCAAAGGAGCAGGTGCTTTTGCATGCATTATTTCAATCGAGTCGCCAAACCCGTGTCGCCATATGGACGACCGCCGAACTATAAGCGCCATCCTCCGCCGGGAGCAAGTCGCTCGGCCAATGAAGCTCAAATGTGGGAGCTGGCTTGCCTGCGATGGCGG